>NZ_JAMXSJ010000022.1:0-69075 GCF_024124725.1 Halomonas sp. Ps84H-12
TCACCGCCGAGACGACGCACGTCTGCCTGGACATCGACACCTTCGTCATGGACAACAGCAACTCGAAGAAGGAAGGCGTCTCGCGGACCTACCAGAAGGTCGATGGCTACACCCCGATCGCCGCCTATCTGGGCAACGAAGGGTGGTGCCTGGGTCTGGAACTGCGGCCTGGCAAGCAGCACACCATGAAGGAGAGCAACGCCTTCCTGGAGCGGGTACTGCCTCGCGCCCAATGCCTGACCAAGCAACCGATCCTGTTACGCGAGGACAGCGGCTTCGACAGCCAGGCGCACCTGGCGCTTCTCGAACAGCAACGCCAGGTCTTTGCCGACGAGGGGCGCCGGCTCGACTATGTCGTCAAATGGAACCCGCGCGGCTCGGCCACGGCTGATCGAGATACCTGGCTGGCGGTGGCGGCGGACTACTGGGAAGAGCTGCGTCCTGGCAAGCGCCAGGCGCTGTGGACGCAGGCCGTCTCGATCCACGACGACAACAAGACCGAATACGTCGTCCAACGCGTGATGCGCCTGGTCGAGCGCACCGCCGATCGCGATGGCCAGTTGCTGCTCGAACCGGACTATGAGTTGGAAGGCTGGTGGACCAGCCTGGACGAGGCGCCGGAGGCGGTGATCAAGCGCTACCAGGCGCATGCCACCCATGAGCAGTTTCACAGCGAGATCAAGACCGATCTCGACCTGGAGCGCTTGCCGTCCGGCAAGTTCGCCACCAACGATCTGATCCTGCATCTCGCCCAGTTGGCCTACAACATCCTGCGCCTGATGGGACAGCTGGGCATGACCGGCGAGCTGAGCCCGGTTCGCCACCCGGCCAAGCGGCGCCGGCTGCGCACCGTGCTACAAGAGCTGGTGCACCGTGCGGCTCTCGTGATTCACAAGGCACGGCAGATCATCCTCGACTTCGGGCAGGATATCGGGCGCATGACGGTGCTCAAGACGCTGCGGAGCCGACTGCGTTATCCACGAGGAACGCCATGCTGACCGTCAATCGGCGACACTCTATCCACAAGCAGTTCCAAGCGACACGCGATCGCCAGATATGTCGTGCCTGGCGGGTGGAAAGGCATGACAAAACGGGCCGTCAGCACCGATCAGCACGGTGGGTTTTGGCAATAACGGGCTTGCGAAAGCCAA
This sequence comes from Halomonas sp. Ps84H-12, assembly GCF_024124725.1. Lineage (NCBI taxonomy): Bacteria > Pseudomonadati > Pseudomonadota > Gammaproteobacteria > Oceanospirillales > Halomonadaceae > Halomonas > Halomonas sp. Ps84H-12. Next base: position 1,152 of record NZ_JAMXSJ010000022.1, read on the forward strand.
CTTGCACGGGGCGAATGATCAAAAAGTGCTCGCTGGCGGTGATAGGGAAAGTGTCGGCGCCGGCTTCACGGATTCAGGATAAAAATAACGCCGTCTTCACGTAGCAGGTTGCGTGCCAAATAAAGGCGGGGATACATCATCGATAGCCAAGCGCTATGGTATTGACCACTTTCTTTGCTGTTTTTCTTCCATAGGCTTTGCTTGTTCAAAAACCCTGCTTCGTTCTTTTCCCCAGTGCGCTTTTGATATTCATCAAGCGTTTCAGAGTAGTCATCCGGGTAAACAAAGCTGTCGTTGCCGGTGTTGTAGGGCGGGTCAATGTAAATCATCTTGACCTTACCGTAATAGCTTTTCTGCAGCACACGCAGCACTTCCAGGTTCTCCCCTTCAATCAGCATGTGCTGGGCGCTTTCTGGGTTGTTGGCATCCGGCCGTAGGGTGTGGCTGGTTTTCTTTTGAATTTCACGCCGTGCGTCTTTTTTACCTGCCCAGCTCAGCTCATAGTGCTCGGCAGGTGCCAGGCGCTCTTCTCCCATCAGCTCTTTGAGGCGCTCCAGGTTTAACTGGTTGTCGCTAATCACTTCAGGAGCGGTTTGGCGTAGCAGGTTTAAAAGCTGCTGCTGTCGCTCTTGCTGGGCATCAGGGCTGTGTCCTAGTTCATTAATCTCAGTCGTATGATGGCTTGTGTCCATTAGATTCTTTCTCCTGATGCGGTGTGGTTCTATCCTGATATTGCTTAAGTGCCGCTACACTACCTGCCAACGTAGGGTGAAGAGCAGTTCTGTTTCAGTGGTTTCCTTCAACCTAACCTGCAAGGAATCAATCAGTTCGTCGCGTTTGTCGATGATCTCATCTTCGGCATTGAAAATTTCGCGGCGTTGCTGGCGCTGCTGGCGTTCGAGAGCGGCGATTTTTTCCTGATAGGCGTTTTGTTCCTGTAGGGTGATGGCCTTACGGGCATCGCGCTTGTGCTGTTTAAGCTGGGCCTTGGTGTTTTTAAGGGCTTCTTCAGCGGCCAGCAGTTTATCGTCAGCCCACTTTTCCAGCTTGTCGCGCTCTTCCATAAATAGCCGCTGGTTATCTTCCAGTAGCTCGGCCGTCACCGCTTGCAACTGGCACTGGCTATTTTCGACCAAGGCCGCTGGGGGCTGGAGCGAAATAGCGCTTGGCACGCCCCGAGCTTCTACCGACATTAGTTTTTCACAGGCTTCTTGGTCCAGCAGTACGCCACTATCGGTCATGCCGCTAAACAGTAGCCGTTCAGTGGTTTCAAAAGCGGTAAAGGCTAAGCGCTGCAGTGTCAGCCAGCCAGACTGCCCAACCAGCGCTTCCACCTGCGAGAGCTTGGTTTCATGGCGTTGGTAATCAAAGGTGACACTTGCCACTGGCGTAGCTGCCTGACGAGCCTGCTGCAAAGCCCACTCCCCCAGCGGATGGCTCAAACGGTAGGCATGGGCCAGCATGTCCGCTTGAGCGGCCCCACGAATTAGTTGATAGTGTCCCGGCGGAGCGTGTTGACTCACATCACTGGGCACATCCTGCAGGGCAAAACTATAGGTTTGTGGCTCAAAACGGGCGCACTTGGCCAGCGCATAGCGGCTAACGCCCCAAAACCAGCGGCCTATTTTATCCAGCCGGGCTTCAGCTTCGTCCAGGCGCAGTTTAAGCCGGTCATGAACGTCTTCATCGAAGTTTTCTAGCAACTTTTCCTGGGTTTCCTGCACGCGGTGGGTAATCACTTCTTCTAGCTCGCTTTGCAACTGATTGAAGGCGGCTTCAATTTCCTCTGGCGTGCGGCAGGTATCATAAATGGTCAGAATGCGTTTTTCGAAGTCGATGCCGCTTTCAATGCGTCCCAGCACTTCATCAGAGGCACCAAACACGCCGGAAAACAGATTGAGCTTTTCTGACAGTAGCTCCAGCACGCGTTGATCCGCCTGATTGCGGGTATTAAGGAAGTTGATTACTACCACGTCAAACTGTTGACCATAGCGATGGCAGCGGCCGATACGCTGTTCAACGCGTTGGGGGTTCCAGGGCAGGTCATAATTAATCAACAGTGCACAAAACTGCAGGTTTACCCCTTCGGCGGCGGCTTCGGTAGCAATCATGATATCCGCGCCGTTTTTGTCTCGGAAATGGTCAATCAAGGCAGTGCGCTTATCAATCTGTGCCGAACCAGTCACTCGGTCGGTGCCTCTGTGCTCTTCCAGCCATTGGCGGTAGATCACTTGGCTTTCCGGGTGGTTATTGGTACCGCTAAACAACACCAGCTTGCCCGCGTAGCCGTTAGCTGAGAGAAACTGGTGGAGGTACTCCTGGGTGCGGCGCGATTCGGTAAAGATAATCGCTTTGCGCGGCGCACGATAGGCCTGCATGTTCTCAAAGCCAAGGGTTAAAGCAGAAAGCAAGGCGCTGGCTTTAGTGTGGTCATTCAGGTTACTTGCTTGCTCAATAATGCCCCCTAGTTCAGCCATTTCTTCTTCTAGGGCACGCGTTAAATTGGTGGGGTTATTAGCATCTGCTGCTATTGCTGCCGACGCGCTCTCTTGAGTTTGTTCTTCTAATGCTTCAAGCGTATCGCTTTCCAAGTCTTCTTCATCCGCCAGGGTGTACCACCAGCTGGAGCCATTAGACACTGAGACTAAATTTTCATGCATCTCCTTAAGCCGCTGTTCCAGACGTTGATAAATACTGCCAAGGGTACCCATAATGGCTGGAGTACTAGAGGCAAGTAATTTACGCAGAATCAGACCTGTCAGATGGCGCTGACTTTTCGGCAAAGCAAAAGAGTGCTCACGCTGCAAAAAGGCTGAGATAGCATCGTAAACTGCTTGCTCGTCATCAGTTGGCTCAAAGGGTTGAGTAAGGGCTTTGCGCTGAGTGTATTGCACATATTCCAACACATCTTTACGCAATGTGCGGTGGGTAAAGTGTTTTATCCTTTCGCGCAATTCCGGCAGGTTAGCATCATTATTCACAAACTGCTTACGGAAGGCTTTATCGTCGCCAAATAGATGCTCATCAATCAGAGTAGACAACCCATAAAGCTCCATGAGCGAGTTTTGCAGCGGCGTGGCGGTCAACAATAGCTTTTTACGCCCTTCCAGGGCGCGGCGTAATGCTTGTCCAATACGGTTGCTTGGACGATGGGCATTGCGCAGTTTGTGGGCCTCATCCAATACGACTAGATCCCATGGAATACCGCGCAGCTCTTCTTCCAGTCGAGTCGCAAAATGATACGACATAATCACAATGTTGCTACGCGTTATGTATTCGAGCGTCTGCAACATATTTCCGACTGCCTCTTGGCGCAATACAGCCGCATCCACTACTTTGGTGGGGACTGCGAATTTCTCATACAGCTCTTGTGCCCATTGCTTACGCAAGCTGGCGGGTGCAATTATCAAAATACGGCGACGACGCTCCGCCCATAGCTGGCAAACTACCAAGGCGGCCTCAATGGTTTTACCTAACCCTACTTCATCAGCCAGCAGTACACCTTGTTGTAGCGGGTTACGCATAGCAAACAGCGCCGCTTCAATTTGGTGTGGGTTTAAATCCACACTGGCATCAAACAGCGACTGTGATAGGCGGTCAACGCCGTTATCCGCATGGCGCTTGGTCAGCTCATGAGCATAGTATTTTGCGTGGTAGGCGGTGATATTCATTTAACACTCTGTGCAGTTGTAAACACGACGACTTTCACCCGCACCCGCGACGCTCCTACATACTCCACTTTCGGGTTCGCCGCCCAAGCGCTGGCACCCATATCAACCAGAACAACCACGGGTGCCTCCAACCCCTTAACTGAGGCCACGTTACACATACGCTCGCTATACTGCGGGCTGTGCTCCATGAGCGCTTGTAGCACTTGGCTATTGGCTACCTTGAAGGGGGTAAGTAGCAAGATATCTTCCGGTTGGAAGCCGTCTTGCTCCAGCTCGGAAATGGCTTTTTGTAGCTGCGGCCATTGATCTTGGGGCTTTTCCACGTGTAAACAGCCACTGCTTTTTGGCTGCTGGGCAAGTGCTCCCCTGGCTCTACGACAGCGTCGTGGCGCTCTTTTAACCAGCAGGCAATTTCATAGGCATTGCGGTAAATACTCGCCTCAGTACGGGAAGGCAATGCTTCTAACTCAGCGTCGCTTAGACGTGGATAAACCGTGACCATTCTACCTCCCTGTCAGATTGGGGTGGCTACTTTGCCACTCTTGGGCTTAATCAAGCTAAGCTAACTTGCCTAGTATTCTACGCAAAGGTGTGATGTCTGGCATCTGCTTAGGTAATACGCGTCCTCAGATCACCCAATCACGCCATATCTCTACCCCAGCCATCGTGCCGCTTGTTGGCGCCCCTGATGCTTCCACTTGTCAATCTCGATGGTGGTCTTGACTAATCGTGGCATTCCTTATTCACCATTATGCTTTTAGGGTGTATAGCTGCCTTGCCATCTGGTCTATTTTTTCTCGCCACGCTAACGTCACTAGCCAGCGCTCCGGCAGCACTTTAGCCCCCATGCGGCACACATAACGCCTAAGTATGCATATTCAAAAATAACGCGACATTAGTTGTCGCATCACCACCATAACGTATGCCTCTAACATCAAAAAGAGTAAAAGTGATGGTGATGATGCCCGATTGTTTACTTACTGATGATTGCGCTCGGCAGGAGCTTGTGAAGTGGCAGGCGGATCGCGACACATGGGCCGAAACGCTGCCTGTTATGAGCTTTTTTAGCCAGTTCTTAATGTTGTCTCCTATTACTGATCAATATTTCGGTAGCGCCAGCACCGATGGCAAGTTTCTCTATTTTTGCCCTCGCTATAGCGCCACGCTGACGGAAGAAGCGCGCCACTATTTGCAGGCGCATCTGATTTGGCATTGTGTGGCGGGGCATCTTACCGCCCCCTTGGTAGCTAGTCGGCATCGTTGGCACCTGGCGTGCGACCATGAAGTGAACACGCTGCTGCTGGCGTTAGGTGTTGCGCTACCGGTTGATGCACCGCTGTTTCCGGTGTGCGTGGGCCGCAATGCAATGGAGGTGTATCGCTGGTTGGAGGGGCACCCTGACACATCGCTCGAAGTGACGGCAGATACTCACCCTGCCGAGCTTTGGTGGCACTTGCCCAATGCGCAACCCGATGTGCGAGTTGCCATGCTCTGGCGTCATCGCGCTCACCTAATCGCTAAAGAGACCAATGGGTTACCCGAGAGAGTCGCTAAGTTTTGTGAGGTTCGGTAAACTCTTCATCTTTATCACAGTGGCCAAGGTTGGCTTATTATGTCCGAAGCACGCGACACGCTCTTTCGTTATTTAACCATGCTGCAGCTGATTCCCCGCTTTCCTGGGCGTATCGCGACCCCTGTGCTAAAGGAGAAGCTTGCCGAGCGCGGCTTTAAGATCGACACTCGCTCCCTACAGCGTGACCTTAGTCAGAAGCTCTCTACTCAGTTTCCGATTGGCTGCGACGATAGCCAGAAGCCTTACCGCTGGTATTTTGATCGTGATTTTCAGTGCCAGCTACCGGCACTGGATGTACCCAGCGCCTTAACGCTGGTGCTAGCGGAAGAGTATTTAAAAGGGCTCTTACCCCCAGTGGTGGTCGGGCAGTTATCGCCCCACTTTACCGATGCACGGCGGTTATTGGATGAAATGAACGCCAACGGGCTTAGCCAATGGGCGCGAAAAGTACGCGCCATTCCCAACGGTAAAGCGCTGATTCCGGCTGAAATAGATGAGTCCACTTGGCAAACTATTTCTGAAGCCTTGCTTGAGCAGAAGGCAGTTGATGTCGTCTACCTGTCGCGCTCCAGCGAAACAGAAAAGCCGTTCACGCTTCATCCGCAAGGCATCGTCAGCCGCCATAGCGCGACCTATTTACTGGCCCATGTAAACGGATTTGAGGATTTGCGCCAGTTTGCCCTGCATCGCATTAAACAAGCCACACTCAGCCAGCACCCCTGGCAGGCACAGCCTGATTTTGATATTGACCGCTACATTCAGGGCGGCGCGTTTGGTTATCGGCAAGGGCCGAGCGATGTGACGCTGGAAGCGGAGATCGCGAAACCTGTGGCGTGGTTGCTGCAGGAAACACCGCTTTCTGAGACGCAAACCATTGAAGCCCTCCCCGACAGTAACTGGTACCGGTTAACCGCCCAAGTGCCGGATGACCAACAAACCCTCTGGTGGCTGATGGGCATGGGCGCCAATGTGAAAGTCACCGCCCCTGCCACGTGGCGTGAGGCATTAAAAAAGAGTGCTGAGCAGGTACTAGCGCACTACCAGGACACAACGCTCACCTACGAGACACACTGAGGATTTGTACGAAAACTGCCTGCGCTCGGATTGGCGCTGCATGGCCACGCTGAAACGTTAATGGGGAGACATAATGGATAACGATACCCGCTTACTCGCGTTTTATCGCGGTGAATCCCCCGATCATAAAGGGCGTTTACTTGAAGATATCTGGGCGCTCTCGCCGTTTTGGCTAGAGCATACCCACGACTATATTCAGTGGCTGTTTCCTATTCCAGAAGCGAGCCGTTTTAATAGCTTTGCGCCGCTCTTAACGCCTGCAGTGCAAGCAGCTTTTGCGAATGACGAGCGCTTACGCCACCACCAGCAACGCTCACTGGATGTAATGTTAAATTTTTTGGGGCTAACACGGGATGGCAACATCATCACCGCTCAGCCAACGCTATCGATACAAACCCATATCTGGTTGAAAGCCGGGGGCCATAACCACCTGCGTATTACGCGCATGATTCGGTCGTTAGCGTTATGCCACCAACCAACTTTGGCCCGCGCGCTCCAACAAGCGGTGATTGAGATTGGTACGCAGCATGGCGTGGTATCAGAAACGACACTACAGTACTGGCACGAAGCATTTTAGCTCAGCATGAGCTAGCAGCGTCGTGCTTGCACCCTCTTTCATACGCCATATACTGTATGTTTAAACATATACAGCGACATATCTTACGAGGTGGCAGATGGCGGCGTTTGACCCTTCCCGCACTACCGTGCATAAAGGGCGTGGTGCAACCTACGACCCACATAACCGCTTCGCCCCTACCCGCAGCGTGGCGGAGGATGACGGCTGGTGGCAAGAGGAGGCCACCACCTCGCTGGCAACAGAAGTGCGCGAGGAAGCCAGTAAAAGCGCGCTCTCTTGGAACAACTCTCCAGATTTACCCTTTGATCGTTCGCTTAACCCGTATCGCGGCTGTGAGCATGGCTGTATCTACTGCTATGCGCGCCCCTCCCACGCCTATTGGGATTTGTCGCCAGGGTTGGATTTTGAAACCAAACTGATCGCCCGCCGCGGGCTTGTGGAGCATTTAAAAGAGGAGCTTTGCCACCCTCAATACGTTTGTCGCCCCATTAACCTCTCCGGTAATACCGACTGTTACCAGCCGCTAGAGGCCACCTACCAAACCACCCGCCGCTTGCTGGAACTGCTGCTAGCTTGCCGCCACCCGGTGACGCTAGTGACGAAAAGCACGCTGATTTTGCGAGATATAGATCTACTAGCAGAAATGGCGGAGCATCGCTTGGTGCGGGTGTTCGTGAGTTTGACCAGCCTAGACGCTAACCTAAAGCGCACGCTGGAACCCCGTGCGGCATCGCCGCAGGCGCGCCTGAAAGTGATTCGTGAGCTAAACACGGCGGGAATACCAGTCGGCACGCTGGTATCACCGATTATTCCCGGCCTGACTGACCACGAAATTGAGCGCATCCTGGAAGCCGCCAGCCGTGCTGGGGCGCGCACCGCCACCTGGATGCTGCTAAGGCTACCCCACGAGGTCGCGCCGCTGTTTGAAGCGTGGCTAGAAGCGCACTACCCCGAGCGCGCCGCTAAGGTAATGAGTTTGATGCGCCAGTGTCGGGGCGGTAAAACCTACGATGCTGCCTTTGGTAAGCGCTTTCGCGGTGAGGGAGCATTCGCTGACTTAATCGCCCAGCGGTTTCAGCGTGCTAGCCGCCAGTGGAACATGCAGCCACGCACCGAGCAGGGGCTGAACACCCGTGATTTTCGCCCGCCCCGGGCACAGGGGGATTTATTTGATTAGACTGCAGGAATACCCATCACGAAGAAGACGCCCTCTCCATGTCGCTCAGCAAAACAAAATCCAGCTTTTACCGCCGCCTTTACGTGGCCCACTTGATTGAGCAAGGCGTGGCCAGCGTACCCGCGTTGATGGAAGCCACCGGCATGCCGAGGCGCACCGCCCAGGACACCATTACGTCCCTGGGGGAATTGGATATTGAGTGCGTGTTTGAAAAAGGCGAGGGCGAGCGCCACAACATTGGCCACTACACCATTAGGCAGTGGGGCGCGATTGACCCGCACTGGGTGGCATCGAACGCTGAGCGCTTAGGGCAGGTGCTGGGCTATCGCTAGCCTCGTCAGGCTCTGCCCACGCAAGGCGCGCTGTGTTTAACGTCACGCTGAGCGAGCTTGCCGCCATCGCCAGCACGGCGGCCAAGGGCGGTACCGCCATCATGATCACCAGCCCAAGCGCCAGCGTGTTATAGAGTGCCGAAAACACTAGGTTTTGCACCATAACTCGGCGGGTGCGCTTAGACAGTGCCAATAGCCTCACGATACCGCTCACCCCAGGCCAAAGCAGCTGTGCGGCCGCTCCTTCGCGGGCGGCTTCGCTGGCTTGCATGGGGGCGACGCCCACCCCGGCTTCGGCAAGGCTTAAGCTATCGTTCACCCCGTCGCCCACATAGAGCGTGGGCGATGGCAGCGCTTTGAGCAGCGCCGCTTTGGCTTCCGGCGAACGCTGGGCGTAGCAGGCGGTTTTTGCTAACCCTACCTGCTGGCCAAGCCAGCCCACCGGCCCCTGGCGGTCGCCGCTGATCAGCGCCACGATGTACCCTGAGCGCTGTAGTTCGGCAAGGCTTGCTTTCGCATCGCTTACCGGCTGGTCGGCACAGTAGAGCGTGGCGAGCCAACCGCGGCTGTTGGCCACTACCACCTGTGAAGCAAAGGCGTAGTCAGGGTGTTCGGCGTTATCTGGCAAGGGCGCGCCAAGCTGCTGCTCTATCCATGCGGCGCTACCTAACCACCACTGCTCTCCGTTTTGAAACGTTACTTGCTGGCCTTTGCCGGGATAATCTTCAATATGAAGTACGTTATGAAATACTTTATGAAGCGCTTTGGGCGGCGTTGCTGTTTCAGCCTTGTTCGCCCAGTCCAGCAAACCGCTGGCTAGCGGGTGTTCGCTTTGACTAACGGCGCTGTGCAGCATCGTCTGAAAAATCGTGAGATCTTCGCCTTGGCGCAGCGCGGCATGCACTACCTGATGCTGCCCACGGGTGAGCGTACCGGTTTTATCGAAGGCAATACCGCGTACTTTCGCCAGGGTTTCAAAAGCAGCAGGGTCGCGAAGCGCAATGCCCTGCTGTAACGCTTGGCTGCTACCGGCAAGGTTTGCCAGCGGCACCGCCAGCCCCACCGCGCAGGGGCAAGCCACCACCAAAACAGACAGCGCACGCACAGCAGCGTCTTCTAGACCAAGGCCCAATAGCAGCCCGAGTGGGAGTGTCAGCACAGCCAGCAGCAGCGCTACGGGGCTTAGCCATGAGGCAAAGCGGTCGGCCAGCTTGTGCAATTCGCCCTTTTTTGCCTGGGAGCGGCGCATTTGCTCGCACAGATTATCCACCCGCCGCTGGCCGACGGTGGCCGTCACAGTCACCTTCAAAGGCGCTGCGTTTAGCCCCGCCGCATAGCGGCAGCCCGCATAGACCCGCTGCCCAGCATGCAGGTAACGGGGCACGCTTTCCCCAGTGAGCGTGGCGGTGTCCAGCCAGCCGGGCGTTTCCAGCAGGCCATCCAAGGGCACCTGCTCACCAGGAGGCACTTCAATCACGGCTCCTATGGAGACTTCCCCAACGGGCTGCGTGTCGCGCTGCTCGCCTTGGCAAACTACGACATCAGCCTCCGGCAGCCTTAGTGCATCAAAGGCTTTGAGCCCCTGCTGCCTGCACAGGGTTTCGACCAGCCGGCCCACCAGAAGCAGCACAATCAGCATCACCGCAGTATCGAAATAGACCTCTGAAGAGCCGCGCAGCAGCAGCCCTACCGATACCGCCATGGCGCCAAGCACACCCAGGCTTACCAATACATCCATGCCGGGGCGTCGGGCCAATAGCGTACGCCACCCCGCTCGGTAAAACGGCAGGCCGGAATAGAACACGACGGGCAGTGAAAAGGCACCGGACACCCACGCGACGACCAGCTCTATGGTGGCATTGGGCAGCGCGCCCACGTAGATCAGCAGCGACGCCAGCATGGTCCACATACCCAACACTGCACCTACAATCAGGCGCAGCGTGAGGTAGCGGCTCTCTTGGGCTAAGCGCTGCTGGGCATCTTGCATTGGCTCTAACTCGCTCAGCCGATAGCCCAGCCGTTTCACCACGGGGGCTAACGCAGCCAACTGGGTTGCTGAGGGAGAGCCGTTTACCCATACCGTTGCAGTAGGGTAATGAACGCTGGCCTGAGCGACGCCCGGTACGCGAGCTAGCGCGCCCTCTACCGCCAGCGCACAGCTGGTGCACCACATGCCATGAAGCGTATAGAGCGGTGCGTCGTCATTAGCAGGCGAGTCACTGTTCACGGTTACAGACAAGGCGGCACGCCAATGATGGGTAGCCCCGCAAACGCCACGCCAAAGGCAGAAAACAAGTAGAGCCAACCGGATACCACGGCATGAAAGCGCTGACGCCCCTGGTGCTGTTTGGCCGTGCGACAGCTCCCCCAGCCCAAGAGCACAAGCCCGGCGGCACAGACTAGGGTAAAACCGCCCAAACCTACGTTGAGGAGCGTTAGCGCTCCCGCCTCGGGCGGAGGGGGGGTGACCGCACAGGCCACCGATAGGCCGCTATAAACGGCCACAAACCAAACGCTCCAAAGCGTTAGCCCCACTATCAAATGGATAGGGTGGGTAAAGTTAAGTCGTTCCATCGCCCTACCCTCCTAACACGCGGGGCAGCACCGCTAGCGCCCCTATGAGCAGCCCAAAGGTGACCACGTTATAGCGCCATAGCAGGGCTACTACGCCCGGCTCGAAGGGAGCATGAGCGCCCACATAGCCATAGCCCACACGCAGGCCTTGAAGCACGGTCAAGACGACCGCTAAACCGCCGTGGAACAGAGCGTAGACAAGGCCGACCAGCATCACCGCATCGTGGGAGGTTTGCGTGGGGGCAAGCTCGGCTTGCCACAGCGCCCAGCCCGTTAGCCCCACTTGTAGTGCGCCTAACGCAGCGGCTAAATAGAAGCCTGCACCTAGCCCGGCGTCACGCTGCTGGCGCAGCCCACGTACCAGCTTTTCCATCACACCACAACCGGCTAAAACCGCTACGCCAGCTGCACCCATTAATATGAGCGATAGCGGCGGCGACTCTGGCATCTGCCATTGCGGTGAAACGGTCCAAAGGTAGAACCAGCCAAACAGGTAAGAGAGATAAAACGATCCGTTGGCGATCAGAAAAACACCCATCGCCCAGAGGCCGGGGCCATCCATGGTGCGCGAGTGAAGCGGTGGGTCGCCGGGTTTGACGCCTGCATCCGGTGCCGCCTTGGGGTGGGCACCGTTCTCCCAGGACCAGCGCAGCAGAAAGATACCGGCAATCATCACGAACACGCCTGCCAACGCGTACACCTTGGTCAGCAGGCTCAGGCACACCACCGCCAGCGCGGCAGCGGCAAACAGCGGCCACCAGGAGTTACCGGGCAGGTGGATAATCTCGCGCACCTTGCCTGAAATTGGATCGGTGCCCCACATCTCCCTTCTGCCGTGGGAAGCCACCGCCAACGAGTGCTTACCCTCGGCCATGGTATGAGGCAGATTTGGGTCATCCCACAACGGGTGGCGGGTTTCGACATTGGGAAGGCTGACAAAGTTATAGGCGCTGGGCGGCATGGTGTTGGCCCACTCCAGCGTATCGGCATTCCAGGGGTTATGCTTGGCAGGCTTGCCAAACCGAAAGTGCAGCGCGATATCCAGCAGCACCATGGCAATCCCTGCCGAGAGCACAAAGCTGCTGATCGACGAGAGCAGGTTAAAAATCTCCCAGCCCGACCCTGCTTCATAGGTGTAAATCCGCCGGGGCATACCGAGCAGCCCGGTCCAGTGCATGATCAAGAAGGTGCCGTTAAAGCCCAGGAAAGTAAGCCAAAACCCCCAGCGCCCCAGGTTTTCGGAGGGCATTCGCCCGGAGAAGAGCGGCAACCAATAGTAAAGCCCGGCGATCAGCGGGAAGAACATGCCCCCCACCAGCACGTAGTGCATGTGAGCCACTACAAAGTGGGTGTCGTGCACCTGCCAGTTAAACGGCACCAGCGCCAGCATGACGCCGGTTAACCCACCACACACAAAGATAATTAAAAAGCCCATCACCCACAGCATGGGCAGCTTCATTTTGGGTTTGCCAAGCCAGAGCGTGGCTATCCAGACAAACACCTGAATCGCCGTGGGCACGGCCACTAGCATACTGGCCGCCGAGAAAAACGCCTGGGCCAGCTGCGGAATGCCAATGGTGAACATGTGGTGAACCCATAGCCCAAAGCTGATAAAGCCCATAATGGTGATCGCTGCCACTACCCAGCCGTATCCCACGATGGGCCGCCCGGCAAACACGGGAATCAGCGTCGAAATAATCCCGGCAGCAGGCAGAAAGATGATGTACACCTCTGGGTGGCCAAACAGCCAGAACAGATGCTGCCAGAGTACCGGGTCGCCGCCGCCCGCAATTTGGAAAAACGGCATGCCTACCGCCCGTTCAAGCTCCAGCAGCACGCTGCCGAGTATCAGCGGTGGGAAACCCACCACGATCATTAGCGCCATGGCGAGGATATACCACGCAAACAGCGGCATCTTATGCAGCGCCATGCCCTGTGTGCGGGTGCGTAAGATAGAGACGACCAGTTCCACCCCCGCCGAGAGCGCCGAGATCTCCACGAAGGTAATGCCTAGCAGCCAGAAGTCAGACCCCAGATCCGGGGCAAACTCTTTACTGCTCAGCGGCGTGTACATAAACCAGCCGCTTGAAGGCGCCATCTCAATAATTAGGCTGGAGGTGAGGATGATCCCGCCAAACAGGTAGCAGAAATAACCCAGCGACGTTAGCCGTGGGCACACCAAGTCACGGGCACCAATCATTTTAGGGATCAGGTAAATCGCCAGCCCCTCCAGCATAGGGATGGCGAACAGGAACATCATCACCGTGCCGTGCATGGTGGTGACCTGGTTATAGATCTCCGGCGACATAAAGTCCTGGTCGGGCATCGCCAGTTGGGTGCGCACTAGCATGGCGAGAATGCCGCCAATCAGGAAAAACACCATCCCGGTGATCATAAAACGCAGACCGAGCGTTGTATGGTTCACGATGGTGAGGGCCTTTAGCCCTTTCGGGTTGCCCCAAATGTCATGTAGGTCTTCGTGTAGTTGCTGCGGGTCCTGCTCTACCGCCTCTTGATTCACGCTCTTCATGGGGTCAAGGTCTCCAGCCAAGCACCCAGGGCATCCAAGGTGTCCTTATCAATATCGTCGTGGGCGGGCATTTTATTGCCCGGCTTCAGCGTTTGGTGCTGCTGCAGCCACTGGCTCACCGCGCCCTCTTCCATGGCCATCACACCGGCACCCAGCATCGTGCGGCTACCGATATCCGAGAGGTTCGGCCCTACATCGCCCTGGCTGACGCCAGCCACTCGATGGCAGCTCGCGCAGTGGGTCGCAAAGGCCTCTCTTGCGCTATCGTGGGCTGAATCTTGGGTCGCTAATTCGCTTAGTTCTGCGTCTTGGCGAGCTGCCAGCCATGCATCGAATGCTTCACGAGGCACGGCTTCGACGTACAAATGCATATGGGCATGGCCCACCCCGCACAGCTCGGCACACTGGGCACCAAATACGGCGGGCTCATCGGCTTCCAGGCGGATTTTATTCACCCTTCCTGGCAGCATGTCGATTTTGCCGCCCAGGCGCGGCACCCAAAATGCGTGAATGACATCCGCTCCGCTCACATGAAAATCCACCGGCTCCCCGGCGGGCATGACGAGCTGGTTAGCGGTGACGACTTCGCCGCCTTCGGCGCCTGGGTAGCGCACTTCCCACCACCATTGGTGGCCGATCACTTCAATCACTTCAGGCGGCTCGCCTAGCGGGAGCGGCAGCATGCGCTGCCCGGCGGGCACCCCAAACATCAGCAGTGCAGTCACACTGGTGATCGGCAACACAAGGCCTCCACCAATAATCCAGCGGCGGGCAATGCGTCGCTCTTGGGCAGGCGTGCGCTCCACGTTGCGCGGTTTGAAGGCGTACAGCCAAACCACGGTGACACCGATCAGCACGATGGTGGCAAAGCCCAGCATTACCCACCAAATTAACCAAACGTCTCGCGCGGCGGGCCCTGCAGGGTCTAAGATAGATCTGTCGCCAGTACAGCCCGCGACACTGAGCAGCAGGCTAAGCCCTAGCCAGCAGGCGGCTTGACGGGCTCGTCGCGATGTTAAACACGACATGATGGCGGACGTAGCGCTATTACGTTCCCTCATTAGCGTTTTCCCTGAAGTGCAGTTGATCTGTCCGACTGTTTTGCTTTGTCTAACCACAGGAAGTGACGATGACACCTACTCCCCAACGCTCGATCAAAAGCCGCGCGTCGCTGGCTGGCCATCCACTCCATCCGGTAATGATTCACTTCCCGGTGGCGGCCCTGATGGCACTGGTCGCTTGCGATATCGCCTACTGGTATACCCAAGATACGTTTTGGTTGCGCGGCGGGCTTTGGCTGGCGGGTGTTGGCGCGTTTGGCGGCTGGATTGCGTCGGTGGCAGGCATTATTGACTTGGTGTCGGTAGCACGCATCCGTCGACTGATTACTGGCTGGAGCCACGCCATTGTGGCTGTGGTCATGCTCTCTCTGGCGTCGCTGAACTGGCTGCTGCGTTTCACTGAGCCCAGTGCGGTGCTGCCGTGGGGGTTGACCATCTCGCTGGTAACGGCCGGCTTGATTGCGCTGGCCGGGTGGCTCGGTGGCCAACTGGTGTACGAGCACGCGGTGGGCGTTGAAGTAGAATAGTAACCCGAGCGGCTCAATGGCAGCCCGTAATTGGATATTGGCCATTGAGCTAGCTCCACTCCAGCGGTTTAGAGAGCACAAACCCTAGCACGCCAAAGATGCCCACCAGCGCCAGCAGCAGCGCACACAGGCTGGCTGCCTTCACCCCTTTAAAAATTCCCATTTCCAGGCGCAGGATAAGCCAGCCAAAACAGCCGTGGGCAGCTACCATTAACACCACGGCCCCCAGCTTTAAGATCAACCAGCCGCCTAACAGGCCATGTAACAGAAATAGCAGCGTGCCTGAGGCAATCGCAGCGAGTGCCGCCGGGGTAGCAATGGAGTTATAAAAAAAACGCGGCATGGGCGGCGTGCCCTGAGCGAAGCCCGCATCTTTACGTAGCTGAAGCGCCTGTAATAAAAGTGCAGGCAAATAAAGAAGAGCGCCGCACCAAATGACCAGCGCGGCGATGTGCAGCAGTTTTAGCCATGGCATCGAGGCTTCCTTGCGTTACTAGGGCAGAGTCTATTGTGACCCTGATAACCTTAGTCAACCGATGCCATTCTGGCTAGGCAAAACGCCAAGTTTCACTCCACCGAAATCTCGTAACCTGTGAATTTACGTAGATTTATCACACCCGTATCGAACATGAGATACTGCCCTTTCACGCCCTGAAGGATGCCTTCAACCAGCGGCTGCTTATCAAAATTATGAGAGACTACTTTGCGGGGAAACGCAGCCACAGGATAGTCGAACTGCAAAGGCGCTTCGTCCAACGTGCGGATGGCATCCTCGCCGTGAACACTGCGTAGCTGACCCAAGCCGTCTGCCAGTTTACTCAACAAGCGATCACGCTCAGCGCGCAGGTCGAGTGGTTCTACCTCACCTTTTAACATGGCACGCCAGTTGGTGCGGTCGGCCACCTGCTCTTTGAAGAGCATCTCGACGAACCCGGACTGCTGGCGGGTATTCACTTCGAGAATCGGCAGCGCCTGAATAGCGCCTTGATCCAACCAGCGGGTGGGCATTTGGGTTTTGCGAGTAATGCCCACCTTCAAACCGGAAGAGTTAGCCAGATAAACGATGTGGGGCTGAAAGCAGTGCGCCTCGCCCCACTCCGGCTCGCGGCAGGTGCCTTGGTAGTAGTGGCAGGACTCTGGCTTCATGATGCAGGTATCACACTGCGCCAAGCGCTTAAAGCAAGGGTAGCAGTAGCCTTGTGCAAAGCTTTTTTTGGTTGCCCGACCGCAGTGGGTACAGGCAATAGCACCGCTCCATGCAAGGCGCATGGGGGAGCCAATACGCTCATTCAACGCCACCCGATGCTCACCAGCGCGCAGATGGTAAACCACTTGCTCGTCTTGGCGGCTAGGCAGTGCCGCCGCCATTTTTTGTAAACACCCTTTAACGGGAGAGACCTCTGGGGTTAACAAATCAGTCACGCGTGGCATCCCGGCCAAGGCCCGCCATTTCTGGGCTAACGCCTGCGCCCGTCGCACCTGCCCCGCAGGTACGCCGCTCCAAATAACCTACGCGATTCTCTTCCGGTACATTGTTTTCAACTTCATAACGCATGACAGCTTCCAAACACAGCTCGGTTTGCTCCGGCGTTAAACGGCGGCCGTCAGGCCATTTGCGTAGCGACACCCCTTGCTTAAGGCTTTCATAAATCGCAGGCGTCATCTGGCTGATCATTTTATCGAAGGTCATATCGCTCACGGTTAGCACCTCAAGTATTTGCTGCTTTCAAATTGGCGGCGTTAGGCTTTGCTACGTTTGGAGGAATAATACCAGCCCGTGGCGAGCCCCACGAGCAGCCCGCCCAGGTGGGCTTCATTGGCCACGTTGCCAAAGCCGACGGTACTGGCAATATCGGTCATGGTGAACACCATCCAGCCGAGCATAAACACCACCAGCATTTGCGGCACGAAAAAGCCACTGTTCGGGGCACGGCGGGACATCAGCCACACATGGCCCAATAGCGCATAGACCACGCCGGACATACCGCCAAACAGCACCGTTCCGGTGACGTATTGCGCCAAGTTGGCACCGATACCGGCGACGAGAAGCAGGAGCAGCATCATTTTACTGCCTTGGCGCAGCTCGATTTGCCGTCCGAAGTACCACACCCACATCAGGTTGAAAATCAGGTGCATCCAGCCAAAATGCAGGAATGCGGGGGAGAGCAGACGCCATACCTGCCCCCCCATCACGGTGTCTGCCAGCGACCCATATACCAATTGGCCGCCGGAGATACCCACCGGCACAATGGTGAGCGCCACAATTAGCAGATCGCCGAAAATGCCGCTTAGGGCAAATACCAGCAGGCTCACGCCGATCATTAACGCCGTGACCGGCACTTGGCGTAGCGTGGCAGCAAGGCTGTGGGCCGCAGGCGCGCGTTTGGGCCGGGTAGCTTCAAGAATCAGCGGTTCGCCTCGCTCCCAGCGGCTAACCAGGGTACGTAACTCTTCATGTTGGCGGGGGTCGGCCACCCAGAGCAGCTGGCCGTCCGCTTCGTCGGTGATCCGGTGGCCAATACGGTAGTGCCATAACGCTTTGCGCAGTGCCTGTGTGTCTGCGCCCGCGGGTAAGAGCATGACTGGATGCATGGCATCTCCCTTCTATCCAAGTGGTGGTCGCGCTTTAGCGCGGCTTTACCAACGGATAAACAAAAAAATCCGGCGGAGGGGGCCGCCGGATAAAAGCAAGGGATCATTCAAGGGAACACTTACTCTGATAACCGGCAGCTAGGTTAGTTCAGCAGTTTTGCAAAAATTATGTAACCATGTGTAAATCATCTGCAGCACGCTTAATCAAAATCTATTTCCCAGGGTTTGGGCAGCGCACGCTCCTCTTTAGGCACTTGAATCCATACGAAATTATCAGCGCTCAACTGGGTTTCACCGCTCCAACGATAGGCAACCAAACGGCCAAACTTTACGGCGCTGTAATCCAGGCAGGCGATATTTGCGGCAGGCAGGGCGGGAATCCCTTCGCACCAGTAGTGGCCAATAAATAGCGGCGGCTGCTCTGGGCCGTAATAACTTAGCCGCTCTCGCTCACTGTCGGTGAGTGGTCGCGCTTCCAAATCGCCGGGCAGGTTATCTGGCTGAAATACCACATCTCCCCACTGCTGCGGGTTAGCTGCCCAAAAGTGGGCGCGAAAGCTTTGTCGGGTAAAGCCGTCCCCCGAGTGAATCGCGACACCTTTTGGTAACCGTATATGGGGGCCACGGGTAAGACGATCAAGGATTCGATACGCCTGGGAGCCTGGGTCGTTGGACTCTACCAGAAACTGATCATCCATTCGGGCAGTCGGTAAGCGCTGCTTGAGCTCGCTGATCAGCGCATCATCCCAACACGCGTGTACCACGCGAATACCGTCTAGCTCTAGAAACAGCGGAATGGTTTTGAACCAGGCCAGCGTGTCCTCCCACTCGTTGGTATGGTGGCGATACTGATCAAGAGTGTCTTGAATAATGCGGTTGTGGCGCGGGGTATGTTCGCGCAGCCAGCGCTTGTGGCTGCCAGAGGGCGCGGGATGGGTATAGGCCAACGCGTTATACTCGTGATTGCCCATCACAATATGCGCTTCGCCCGCCTCTACCATGCGCCGTGCAATGGTCACCGCCAAGCGAATACGTGGCCCACGATCAATCAGGTCGCCTAAAAAAATCACTTTGCGCCGCGGGTGGCGATAAACACCGCCGTGCTGGTGGTAGCCAAGCTTTTCCAGCAGTGCCGCTAGCGTGGCACCGCAGCCGTGGATATCACCAATTAAGTCGTAACCCTCCATATTAATCCCCTAGCCGGTGGCTCCAGCCGAGTTTACTGCGCAGCACGTCATAGAAGTTGTGCCCAATGGGATGCACTAATTGAACGCGCTCCGACTTACGGGTGATAACCAAGACATCGTCAGGCTTGGCCACCGCGCGGGTTTGCCCGTCGCAGCTAATATGGGGGTAGGTCTGATTGGTTTCGCCAATATGAATGCGTATTTCGCTGGCCGCATCAATCACAATGGGCCGACTGGAGAGCGTGTGCGGGAACATCGGCACCAGCGTCACCACATCCAACTTCGGGTGCATAATCGGCCCACCACCGGAAAGCGCATAGGCGGTAGAGCCGGTTGGAGTGGCGACAATCAGCCCATCGCTGCGCTGGCTGTAGACAAACTGCCCATCGATAAACAGTTCAAACTCAATCATGCGGACCGCTTTACCGGGGTGCACCACAACTTCGTTAAGCGCGTCGCCATTTCCTACGGCGACCCCATTGCGGTAGAGCACGGCATCCAGCAAGAAGCGCTCTTCAACCTCAAACTCCCCCGCCAGCACTTCGCCTACCCGGGTCTCTAACTCATCGGGAGAAATATCGGTTAAGAAGCCCAGCCGCCCGCGATTGACGCCTAGAATCAGCGTACCGCTGCGGCACAGGGTGCGTGCAGCGCCTAACAAGCTGCCATCGCCACCCACCACAATCACTAAATCGCACAGTTCACCCAACATGCGGCGGCTAGCTTCAGGTAAGCCGTGTTGGGGCAGCGCCGTGGCGGTGCGGTCTTCGATGAGTACCTTATAGTCATGTTCCGTTAAGTAACGGACCAAGCGTTGAAGCGAGTCGACAACTTTGTCGCTGCCTAAGCGGCCAATCAAGCCAATCGTCTTGAACGGCTTCACTGGGTGACTAAGGCTACCGGGGTTGGAACCTGACGATGTGGTATTAGACATGGGCGACTCTCGCTAGCATCAGCCCACATTATGGAGAGGAAGGCAGTATCGAGCAAATCACCCGGTGCGCCAGAGGTAAGCCTTGCGCACCGGGAAAAATCAGCGGTTTAGTTTAAGCAGCCGCCACCTTGCGGCGCTGCAGCCACCAGTGGTTTAGCCACAGCGAAGCGCCCATAATCGCCGCCCCCAAAAGCAGCTTGCCCACATCAGCATCGCGGTTCCAAATCACCAGGTTAACGACCAAACCAGCCGGCACCAGCGCATTGTTCATAATCGCCAGGGTGCCCGCATCCACCTTGGTTGCCCCTTGGTTCCAGGCAAAATAGCCAACGCCCGATGCCACCAGCCCCAACCACGCCAATACGCCCCACTGCAGAGTGGTGGATGGCAGCGCGGTGCTATTACCAAACAGCAAGAAGGCAGGTAGCGCTACCAGAATAGCCCCGATAAAGAACCAGCCAAACACGTTATGCCAAGCAAGAGTGGGCGGCAGGTCTGCCGCTAGGCGGCGGTAACCGACTTGGCCGATGGCGAAACATAGGTTAGCGCCCTGCACGACCAAAAAGCCGAGCCAGAAGCCGCTGTCGATGCCGTCGTAACGAATCACCCCGGCGCCTAGTACTGCCAAAATAGCTGTTACCAAATAGATCGGCGTAAAGCGTTTGAACATCAGGTCATCCAACAACGCGATATACACCGGCGTAAAGATGGTAAACAGCAGCACCTCCGGCACGGAGAGTAGCAAGAAGGAGTGATAAAAGAAGGTGTACATAATGCCTAACTGGATCGCGCCCAGCGCCATCAATGCCAAGCGCTGCTTACCGCGCAGCAGGCTTGGGCGCAGAAAAGGTAGGAACACCAGCATTGCTAGGGTCACGCGGACCAGCACGGCAAAGTAGCTATCAACCTGACCCGCCAAATACACACCAATTAAAGAGAACGAAAACGCCCAGAGCGCCGTTACGCCAACCAAATAGCCCATCAGTAAACCCCAAGCAAAAAGAAAGTTGACGGGGATTATACGCCTTTAGAATCCCCTGCCAATGGGCCAAAAGCGTAAGGCGGTTTTTACCGTTTATTCAGCCAAACAAGTGCATAGACAACACCGGGCAACCAACCTATTAGTGTCAGCACGACACTGATTAATACACGCTGGGCCCCGCCTTCGGTTAAACCAACGGCTAAGGGCGGTAGCAGCACGGCCAGGGCGCGATAAGCTAGCTGTAAGTTGGCAGGTTCTTTCGCGGGTGTGGCGGGTGGTTCTGGTGAAGTTTTTTCTTCAGGGGCTATAGGCTTCGCTGAGGGGGTAAAGTGCCCAACGGCCGCTTGTGCTTTCTCGGCCTGCTCCTTTTCATGGGCAAGCGCTTTACGGTGCGCCTCTTTATCTATTTTTTGCTCTAGGGTGTCTGCGCCCTCTGCCAAGTCGTCGTGGTAGCGCTCCCAATCTTCCCAGTCGTAGGGTGTCCCCGAGTTGGGCCGATGACTGCCTGCGCCACGGGCACGCTCCCAGGCTTTCTCTTCCAGCGTATTGGGCCTGTCAGGGTCTCGATCTAGGCCAACGCCTTTACGGTTCAGATATTCACGAGCATCCATAACGACTCCTCACAGCATTTGAAGCGGGCTTGAAAAATTGGCAAAGCGTTGAATAGAGACAGTATGGGGTCAGCACAGGGTGAGTTAAATCACCTACAGTAAGAGAATCGGCAGTGGCCTGTCGATCACGTTAAGGAGTGCTCCAATGAATAAAAAAATCCCGGATACCGTACGCGATATTATGTCCCGCGACTGCTACCGCGTCTCTAGAGAAACGTCTATCACTACCCTTGCCCAAGGGCTTGCCCTGCACCGTTTGCCGGGCGCCCCGGTGGTGGATACGGCTGACCGCTTAATCGGCTTTATCTCTGAGCAGGATGTTCTGGGGCACGTGCTCGACAGCATTTACCATGACCACGAAGCGCCGTTGGTCCGAGAGTTAATGCGTCAGGACGTGCTCACTACCTCCCCCAATAAAAGCGTGACCGATTTAGCGCAGGAAATGCTGGGCGCGAAACCGAAAATTTATCCGGTCGTCGAACAGCATCGCTTAGTGGGCATCGTCACGCGTCGGGACATTTTGATGGCCTTACTAATGATTCGCCGCCATTAGACGCTTGAACACCTGCGGCATGATGCTAATAAAGGTACCTACAAAAAAAACCGCTGCTTGAAACAAGCAGCGGAAGCAAGGGATCGAAAACAATAGCCAGAACAACACTATTAGCGACTGCTATCGCGATGTTGTCTGTACATACTCAGACACCCTGCAGAGAAAAAGTTCGCAAAAGGTTAAAATTTTCGTCTCAGCAGGCGCAGGCGTATACTAGGTGGCTATTCTCAACTGGGCGCATAAGCTGGCGTCTATCCTGATGTGGCCAGGAGCTATGCATGGCACTTTACTTACTGGTGTTTGGCGTTTGTTTACTGGTAATGGGGGCTGTGTTGCTGGTGCTGATGAACGCAGGAACGCCTCGCTACCGCACCGAGCCCAAGGATCTGATCGCGCTGTTTGATAAGGCGCTGGAGAGCAAGGTCAGCGAGACCGAGTGGAATGCTCTGATTGGCTACCCTATCCGCCATGATGAGTATTTAGACAACGTTCGCCGCCGTGCCTCACACCTAATGGATACACACGGGCGACGCTGGCAGATTGCTCAGGGCAAGCCGCTCCTCAACCAGGAGGGTTACGCGGAGCTAAAAGCATTACGTGATCATTTAGCGGCACATACAGCGCTTCGTCAGCGCTAACAGAGCAGCAGCGACGAGGAGAACCGTATGCCGAGTACCATTCGTCAAATACCCCTGGAAACGGCGACGAAGCATCACTCCCATGACTTCCATCAGATAGTGATCACGCTATGTGGCTCTTCTGAATTTGAAATCGAGGGGTTGGGCGGCCGTGTAAACGCTTTTTCCGGCTGCATCGTGCCTGCTAACCACGAGCACTACTATTCTGGCAACGGCCATAATCGTCAGTTGATTCTAGATTTACCAGAAGATGCTCCCGCTTTGACGGGTGAGCACCGTGAATTGGTGGCGCTATTTGATGTGCCGCGCTTTTTTGCCTTAGACAGCCCGCTGCGCCACTATCTTACCTTTGTCGAGAGCGAACTGGCCCGAGGATTAGACAACTCTGCCACCTCGTTTCAGCAAGACCGCCTAGCGGCCACGCTGTTAGGCTCGCTAAAAGCCCGCCTAGGTGCCTCAGGGAGCGCTGCCCAGCGACGCATTGACCTTAACCAGATTGACCGGTTTATCCGCCGTCACTTAGCCGATGAGCTGCGGGTGGCCGACCTGGCCAAGCTCGCCTGCCTGAGCGAAGCACATTTTTCTGAGCGTTTTCGCGCCCAAACCGGCCTCTCCCCCTGGCAGTATGTACGACGGCAGCGGCTTCACGCGGCACGCCAGTTGGTCATGCAAAGTCGTTTGCCACTTACCGATATCGCCATACAAACAGGGTTTGCCAACCAGAGCGCGCTGTCCCATGCGTTTCGCCGCAGCTACGGAGCCTCGCCGCGCCAGCTACGCCAAGGCTTTGCCAGCCCCTCCTTAGATACCAACAATCGCTCAACGGCTCATTCAACGGCGTTATCATCCTCAGCCACCCCCGCAGGGGCAAGCGCGCTCTCGTCTCGCTGATATTACGTTGGTGGATGTAGTAAAAAAGTCGCGTTGTTTGCCGCTAGCGAGCCGCACCCAACTCTACTAAAGTCGTAAATAGGCACAGCTTGCCGTGAAATTGACACGTTTTGCCACGAAAACGACATACACCTAACGACGGCTAGCTCTACATTCGAACGTCAGTCTGGGCACCTGCCCTGCCACCACTTTTTGAACGCTAGCTGACACAGCTATTCGTTCAAGCTGTTCGTTTCAGACCTGTCTTACGGGGGCCTCAATGCTCAATGCTAAAAAAATGCGTGACCCTGCCACCTGGCAAACCGACCTTGATACGCTAATGCAGCGTGTCAGCGAACACTATATCGTCGATGAAGATGCCTACGTCAGCGAGCTGATTAAACTGCTCAACGCCGACCAAGACGATTTTTCGCGCATTGAGGCCAACACGGCAGCGCTGGTGCGCGACGTTCGCAACATGGACACCGCCGTCGACACCATCGACGAGCTGCTTCAGCAGTACAGCCTGGATACCCACGAAGGGCTGATGCTGATGTGCCTGGCGGAAGCGATGCTGCGTATTCCGGATAAAGCCACCGCAGATGCGCTGATCGAAGACAAGCTGGGCCCAGCGGATTGGCAGTCCCATGTAGGCAAAAGCGAGTCGTGGATGGTCAACGCCTCGACCTGGGGCCTGCTGATGACCGGCCGCGTGCTGAAGCTGGACCATCCGAAAGAGGGTCAGCCCGCCCACTTTATTAACCGCATGGTTAATCGTATGGGCGAGCCGGTGATTCGCCGGGCGATGATGGAAGCGATGAAAATCATGGGCAAGCAGTTCGTGCTTGGCCGTGATATCAACGAAGCCCTGAAACGCTCTAAGCCGCTATTCAATAAAGGCTACACCTACTCTTACGACATGCTGGGCGAAGCCGCACGCACCCGCGACGATGCCAAACGCTACTTTGACGACTACGCCCGTGCCATTGAGCAAGTGGGAAAAGCGTGCAAAACGCTGGGCGACAAAACCCCGGCACCGTCAGTCTCCATCAAGCTCTCTGCCCTGCACCCCCGCTATGAGTTTGGCCGCCGCGAACAGGTTCTGAAAGAGCTGGTAGACACCGTTATTCAACTGGTCACCAAAGCGCGCGAGCTGGATGTGGCGGTGACCATCGACGCGGAAGAAATTGATCGTCTGGAGCTTTCTCTTGAAGTCTTCCGCGCGATTTACCAAAGCGACGCCGTCAAAGGCTGGGGCCACTTTGGCCTAGTGGTTCAGGCATACTCCAAGCGTGCGCTGCCCGTGCTGCACTACATCAACCGCTTGGCGGATGAGCAGGGCGATGAAATTCCGCTACGCCTAGTAAAAGGTGCTTATTGGGATAGCGAAATCAAAGAGTCTCAGCAGCTTGGTATCGATGGCTACCCGGTCTATACCCGCAAGGCGTGTACCGATGTGGCCTACTTGGCCTGCGCGCAGTTCCTACTGTCTGACGACACCCGTGGCCGTATCTTCCCTCAGTTTGCGACGCACAACGCTCACACCGTGACCACCATTCTGGAGCTGGCGAACCACGACAGCCGGCCGTTTGAATTCCAGCGCCTGCATGGCATGGGCGAAGCACTTTATGATGCGGCCCTTGAGCGTGCCCCTAAAGGCACCTACTGCCGCATTTACGCGCCGGTCGGTGCGCATAAAGACCTGCTGCCCTACCTAGTGCGCCGCCTGTTGGAAAACGGTGCCAACTCGTCGTTCGTTCACCAGATTGTCGACCCGGACGTGCCGGTGGAGTCGCTGTGCCAGCACCCCATCGAAACACTGCGCCAGCAAAAAACCTTCTACAACAAGCGCATCCCGCTGCCAAAAGACATCTACGGGCCGAAGCGTCGCAACTCCCGTGGGGTCAACTTAAACATCCGTAGCCACTACTACCCGCTGATGGAGAAAATGGCGACGTTCATGGATAAGCAGTACCCCACCAAGCCGCTGCTAGCGTTTGATGTGGCCGACGATAGCGCCAATACCCATAGCGTCACTTCGCCTTTCGATCGCCGCCAAACCGTCGGCAGCGTGCAGTGGACCAGCAAAGAGCAGGCAGCGAAAGCCCTCGACGCTGCCTGGGAAGCCTTCCCGCGCTGGGACGCGACTCCCGTAGCCGAGCGCGCAGCGATTGTGCGTCGGCTGGGCGACCTGATGGAAGAGCACATGGCGGAGCTGATGACACTCTGCTCCCGTGAAGGCGGCAAGCTGCTCACTGACGGCGTCGATGAAATCAAAGAAGCGGTTGATTTCTGCCGTTACTACGCCATGCGCGCTGAAGAGTCGTTTGGCGAACCCATCGAACTGCCTGGCCCGACCGGTGAATCCAACCGCTTGATGATGGGTGGTAAAGGTGTTTTTGCCGCCATTAGCCCTTGGAACTTCCCGGTAGCCATCTTCTGCGGGCAAATCGTTGCCGCTGCGGTCGCAGGCAACACTGTTCTGGCGAAACCCGCTGAACAGACCTCTATTGTCGCCCACCGCGTTATCGAGCTGCTATACGAAGCCGGTATGCCCCGTGATGTGGTGCAGCTGCTGCCGGGTGACGGCCCTACCGTGGGCAGCGTGCTGACTTCTGACCCGCGCATTACCGGCGTAGTGTTTACCGGCGGTACCGACACAGCGCAAATTATTAACCGTGCTCTCGCCGCTCGTGATAACGCGCCGCTACCCACGCTGATCGCTGAAACCGGCGGCATGAACGCGATAATCGTTGACTCCACCGCCCTGCCTGAGCAGGTCGTCGTGGATGTCATTCAGTCTGCCTTCCAGAGTGCTGGCCAGCGCTGCTCTGCCCTGCGGGTGCTTTACCTTCAGGAAGATGTTGCTGACCGCGTTATCGAAATCCTCAAGGGGGCAATGAGCGAACTGCGCATTGGCGACCCTCGTGACCTGGGTACCGATGTCGGCCCGGTCATTGATGAAGACGCCCGTAAAGGCTTGATGGAGCACATCGAGAAGCTCAAAGGCGAGAACCGCTTAGTCGCCGAAACACCGATGTCTGCCGAGCACACCCAGCACGGCACCTTTGTACCGCCGGTGGCGTTTACCATCGACAGCATTGATGCCCTTTCTCGCGAGCAGTTTGGCCCGGTGCTGCACATTGTGCGCTACAAAGCCCGCGAGCTTGATAAGGTGATCAACGATATTAATGGCCGGGGTTATGGCCTGACATTTGGGGTGCATAGCCGTAACGAATCCTTTGCCGCTGAAATAGCGCAGAAAATTCGGGTAGGCAATGTGTACATCAACCGTAATATCATCGGTGCTGTTGTTGGTGTTCAGCCGTTTGGTGGCCAAGGGTTGTCAGGTACTGGCCCTAAAGCAGGCGGGCCGCACTATTTGCAGCGCTTTGTGACCGAAAAAACGATTACTAATAACACCGCCGCCCTGGGTGGCAACGCGTCGCTTCTGGCGCTAGGGGATGAGTAACGGCTCATCAACACTACTAACCTGAACTCCTGAAAAGGAACCGTCTCATGGTTGACAACAATAGAGCGATTGCCTTCACATTCGCGGCCCCTCCAGGCCGTGTGCTGGGTATAGGGAACATTGCACATAAACGTAGCCATACCCCCTCTAATGACATCCCTAGCGGTTACTCGCTAGGGTCAGCGACTTGAATACGAAAAGGGGTTAACAACAACAAGACTGCGCGGCGGCCAACGTTACTTGGTCGGCGCAGGCACCTGTCGGAGCTAGCTCCGTCCTGATGAATTGGAGATATTTTATGGATATTGGCGTTTGGGTCAGCCTTTTTGCCTACTTTGCGCTCATGATTGCCATCGGCGTTTATGCTATGCGCAAAGCGACATCTACGTCTGAGGATTACATGCTGGGTGGCCGTACCCTCAGCCCTAAAGTAGCCGCCCTGTCGGCTGGCGCGTCGGATATGAGCGGCTGGCTGCTACTGGGTTTACCAGGGGCAATGTTCGTCTCTGGCTTGGGTTCGGCCTGGATCGGGATTGGCCTATTTGTGGGCGCACTCTTTAACTGGATTCTGGTCGCGCCGCGCCTTCGTGAACAGACAGTTCACTATGGTAACGCGATTACCATTCCAGCCTTCCTAGCCAACCGTTTCCCCACTCGGGCGCTGTCGCTGAGAACGGTGTCCGCTATCGTCATCGTGATTTTCTTCGCCGTTTACACTGCTTCTGGCTTGGTCGCAGGCGGCAAACTGTTTGAGAGCGCCTTTGCTGGCGTTATCAACATCGGTGGTATGAGCGACTACGCGGTGGGTGTGGTAATCACGCTGGGCGTGGTGCTGGCCTACACCGTGGTTGGCGGCTTTTTGGCCGTGAGCATGACGGACTTTGTGCAAGGCTGCATCATGATGCTGGCTTTGGTCATCATGCCAGCAGTAGTACTGTTTGGCGAAGGCGGTGGTGGCTTTACTCAAGCCTCACAGACCCTCAATGAAGTTGATCCCACGCTGCTGTCGTGGACTGAAGGGTTGACGTTCATTGGGTGGCTCTCTGCCGTTACCTGGGGCCTGGGCTATTTTGGTCAGCCGCATATTATCGTGCGCTTTATGGCTATCCGTACGCTGCAAGATGTTCCGATTGCCCGCAACATCGGCATGAGCTGGATGGCTATTTCCCTGATCGGTGCGGTCTCTCTCGGCATCTTTGGTCGCGCCTATGCGGTTCGCAATGGGATGGAAGTCCAAGACCCGGAAACGATCTTTATCATCCTGGCTGAGTTGCTGTTCCATCCGCTGATCACCGGCTTCCTCTACGCGGCCCTGCTTGCTGCTGTGATGAGTACTATTTCTAGCCAGCTGCTGGTGTCATCTTCATCACTGACCGAGGACTTCTATCGCCTGTTCCTGCGTAAAGAAGCTACAGACAAAGAGTGTGTGGCCGTAGGTCGTGTCAGTGTTGTGCTAGTGGGTCTGATCGCAGCCGTGATTGCCTCTGACCCGAACTCGCAAGTGCTGGGGCTGGTGAGTAACGCTTGGGCAGGTTTTGGTGCCGCCTTTGGCCCGCTGATTATTCTGTCGCTGATGTGGTCGCGTACAAACGGCGCAGGTGCTATCGCCGGTATGGTGGTGGGTGCTGCCACGGTTATGATCTGGATTGCGCTGGGCTGGAACGGCTCCTTCATGGGTGGCCCTGGCGTTTACGAGATCATCCCAGGCTTTATCGCTTCTTTCATTGCCATCCTGGCAGTAAGCAGCATAACCGCCGATGCTGGCGAGTATCAGCATATTGAACGCTAAACGAGCGTAACGTCGCTTAATTAGCCTAAGGCTTAACGGGTTGCAGTTAACCCGTTAAGCCTCCTCTTTTTTAGCCCCTTCTTTAGCCCCTTCTCCCTTCAGATATTTACCTTGCTAGGCGCTGAACCTATCAGTTCACAGCTCTTTGCCCTAGGTCAATAACGCTCCCTCGTTGGCTCGATACACTGGCTATATGGTTTACGACAACTTTAAACCACTCACCCACCATGTTATCGGTCAGGAGCGACGCTATGCGCCATTTATCACCGCCTACCCTACTCGCCACTGGGCTTGCCGCTGCCACCTTAGCAGTTAGCAGCCAAGCCGTTGCCTATGGCGCTGGCGATTTCTTTACCCGCGTTGGCGTTGCCAACATCGCGCCGAAAAGCGACAACGGCTCGCTCGCAGGTGGTGCCTTCGCGGTCGATGCTCAGGATAAAACCGACTTCGCTTTCACCCTGGGCTACCGTTTCCACGACAAAATGGGCGTGGAGCTACTGGCTGCGCTCCCTTTCGAGCATGACATTGAACTCAACGGTGACAACCTAGCATCAACAAAGCTCCTGCCGCCCACTCTAACGCTACAGTATTACCCACTGGGTGGTAGCGACTCTCAAGTACAGCCCTACGTGGGTGCGGGTATTAACTACACGCGCTTCTCCGATGAGAGCCTCGCCATTGGCGAACTTGAGCTAGACGACTCATGGGGCGCGGCCGCTCAAGTTGGTGTTGATCTACTCATTGATGACCACTGGGCACTCAACGCCGCTGCCTGGTACTTAGACATCGACACCGACGCCTCTATTAATGGCGCAGGTGCGGGCACCGTCGAGATTGACCCCATGGTGGTCATGGCAGGCTTGAGCTACCGCTTCTAGCTTCTAGCTTCTAGCTTCTAGCTCCCACCTTCGCTAACACGTAAAAAATGCCCAGAGCTTGCCTCTGGGCATTGATTTGGTCTGCCTTACTCGCGTGGTTAATTCTCTGTGACCAGCTTGTCGACACGCTCCACCGCTTTCACTACCAATAGCTGATCGCTTGCTCTTACCTTCTCCTGCATTAAATACGCCGCCACCGCTGGAGCGACTTCACACTTGGCGGGCATGGCAGCCTCGGCTTCAATAAGTGCATTTAAGCGGGCAACAAAGACATAGCGCACCCACTGGGGCAGCGACATGGTATCAATACAAAAAGGCTGCTGACTGGCAAAAGCGGCCGCATCTGGGGTGGGCGTGCGCCACAGATTAGCGGCCTTCATGGCGGCTTCAAGCTCAAGAAGCGCGGTTTGAAGCTGTTGATGGACGCTCATAAGCACCTTATGGGTTGGTCATATTTAGCGTTCATTATCCCAACTCTGTGGGTAAGTTGCCACTCAAAGGCGTGCTCAATGGAGTTATTCACCGATTCACAGAAAACCTGCAAGAGGCTGTGGATAAACTATGGAAAGGTGTCGCCACCGCTAGTCTCACGCGGCTTACGCAAAGTTGCTCATTTTTTAACCACTTAGATGATAAAGCATGGATAAATCAGCGGTTGCGGCTGACAGTGGCAGAACAGCAAGGTAGAGTGCAGGCTTGAAATGCGGAAGGATGTCATGCAGCCAATTAACACCCTTGATGAATTTTTTACACGCAGTGGCGCTGAGGTGTCGCTTTACCATATGGGGCGCAGAGTGACTGCCTGCTCCAGGGAAACCCTGCGCGCGTTTGAAAATGCCGAACAGGCCTGGCCTGAACCGTGGCAAGGGCAAGCACGCCTGGGGATCGTCTTTCGCCTAGGGGCAATGGAAGAGCCTGCTATCTGGTTTTTAGCGCTGCCACTGGATGAGCAAGGCATGCTATCGCCCGCACAGCGCGATGGCTTTATTAACCGCCTATTGGAAACCCTGGGTCGCAATGCCGCTGCTTCTGACCCGACTGTGCTCGACGCTGCAGAATCAGCAGACGTGGACCATTTAATGAAGGATAATCCGCTGGCCTTTACGCCTGATATCACCTTTCAGGCCATGCTCAATGCCCGGGCCACCTATGCCAGCGCCCTACCTGCCAGCCAGCACCTAGAGCCTGTAGAAGCCTATTTAAGTGGCCAACAGACGATTGATTGGCAAGCCCTGGGACTACAAGGCATCGCCGATTATGTCGTACGTTTGGACACACCAACGGCAGATGCCCTAGCGCTACGTATTCCTCAACTGCCGGTGAGCGTTATTCATTCGCTCTGCTACTGCCTTGAGCATCAGCCACTGTCTGAAGCGCTCATTGATGCGTTGCGGACACGAGGCGAGCAGGCGGCCAGCAGCGGCGATTTAGAAACGCTCTGCGCCTGCGTACGTAGCGTGGGTAGCTCAGCGCCGGCTTTTGCAGGCGACTGGTATACCAACCTACTAAACGATAGCGCGGCCTGCGGCCCCGACCTGATGGCCGCCATCGCCGGGCGCGGTTGGCCATTACTGGAAGATGCCGAGCGTTTACCATTATTCTTACAACGTTTAGCAGAGGATGAGCGCAGCCACTTTGCGGCCGTTGTGCGCGATATCGCTTTAATTCCTCGGCTGCGTCTGCCCGTCATGCTGACCTTGCGCGACGCCCCAGCAGGCTCGGCTATCCAATCGCGTTTGTCGGCCATGCAGCCTAACCAAAAAGGCTAGCAGGAATCGTCATCACTATGTCTTGTTTCTCTTATATCGTCAGGAGTGCGCTGTGAAGGAATTACCCTATCAGGCCAAAGCGGTCATCGGCCGCCGTGAAATGGTGACGTTACCTGAACTAGGGCTTCACCTTTGCTGCAAAGCCGATACAGGCGCACGGACATCGGCGTTGCACGCCGAAGACATTGAAAGCCATGAAGATGCTGATGGACAGTTATGGGTAAGCTTTATTACCCATAGCGGTGGGCCAGAGACGCCTGCCCACCGCTATCGCCTGCATTTACACGACCGTCGCCGCGTCACCAGCTCGAACGGCCATAGCGAGTGGCGCTATGTTATCCGTACCCCAATGCAACTGGGCGAACTGAACTTTCCGGTTGAACTTACTTTGACCGACCGTAGCAATATGCGCCACGCGATGCTGCTGGGCAGGCGCGCTATGCGCCGCCTACTGGTGGCCCCCGGCGCTGCATTTTTGCACGGCGAGCCTTAAACACATTTAAACGACGACCCTTTTTGGCCCGGAGCCCTGCATGCATATTGCCCTGCTTTCCCGTAACCGTAACCTTTACTCTACGCGCCGACTGGTGGAAGCCGCCGAACAGCGCGGCCATACCGCCCGAGTGGTCGATACCCTGCGCTGCTACATGAGCATCGCCTCGCACCACCCTTCTATTCACTATAAAGGCGCAGAGATTGAGCCGTTTGATGCGGTGATTCCGCGTATTGGCGCCTCGGTGACTTTCTACGGCTGTGCGGTACTGCGCCAGTTTGAAATGATGGGCACCTACGTGATTAACGATTCGGTCGCGATTACCCGCTCCCGGGATAAGCTGCGCTCGCTGCAGCTGCTGTCGCGTAAGGGATTAGGCCTGCCGATTACCGGCTTCGCCCACTCACCAGATGATATTCCCGACCTAATCACCATGGTGAAAGGCGCGCCCCTGGTGATTAAACTGCTGGAAGGCACCCAGGGTATTGGTGTGGTATTGGCTGAAACCAACCAGGCCGCTGAATCCGTCATTCAGGCCTTTATGGGCATGAAAGCCAACATCATGGTTCAGGAATACATCAAAGAAGCACGCGGTGCGGATATCCGCTGCTTCGTGATTGGCGATAAGGTCGTGGCATCCATGAAACGTCAGGCCGCCGACGGCGAGTTCCGCTCCAATCTTCACCGTGGCGGCACTGCTAGTGTGATCCGCATCACCCCGGAAGAGCGTTCCACCGCGATTCGTGCAGCCAAGGCGATGGGGCTGCGCGTCGCGGGCGTGGATTTGCTTCGCTCTAACCACGGCCCGGTGATTATGGAGGTCAACTCTTCACCAGGTTTGCAGGGCATCGAGAGCGCTACCGGTAAAGATATTGCCGGCATGATCATCGAGCATATCGAAAAGAATGCAGTGCCTGCTCGCAAAGCACCACCCAAGCCTAAAGGCTAACGGTCAATTGCAAAAATAATCCCTATTAGGGGTGGCAAATCAACGCCGCCCCCCCCACAATCTGCGTCACCGAAGGAGGTAGACGCTCATGTTTCTCGACAATCGCCAAGTGGCGATGGACAGCGTGCTGGAAGCGCTGGCCGATAGCATTGATTATTTCCAGGATAATATCGAACGCCTGCGCCCCTCGCTGCGCGATGCACTGAAGCCGCACTATACTGAGCGACTCAAGCAGATGCGTAAGCTGCAGGAACTTGCCCGCGCGCACTTAAAAATGCTGCCTCGGGATGCTGACGTTGAGCGTGATGACTTCTTATGGCTCTGGAGCCGTTTAAAGAGCTTCGTTGGCAACGATAGCCAAGTCTTGATCAATGAGCTGTTAGAACAAGAGCGTGTACTGATGCAGGCCCTCTCAACCTTGTTTACCCACCCCCTACCCGACCCGATCGAACCGGTAGTGGATGAGTGCATGCGGGGATGCCGTAAGCTGATTCGCGAGCTATACAACCTGCAAAAACGTAATACTCGCCGCTAACTTTGCGGCGTTAACTCGGCTTTAATGCTCAGGGACTGTATATGCCTGCAGTGACTGCTGAAAAAATAGAGCGGCGTTGATATTGACGGTCGCCTCAGGCGTGTTTTCGCTACTCTCTTCTCTACTTTTATCGCCACCCTCCTGGCGATGAAGCTCGATAGGCTCAGCGGGGCCGAGAAAGTAGGGCTCCCTCTGCCATAAGTAGAGATCTCCCAGAGTAGCAATTCGCGCTACCCATTCACGCATTTTTAACCGCCACTCATCTGCCGCTGACTGCTCCTCAGCAATACAGCCCGTCACTTCCATCCCCAGCGCACGCCCGATAAAAATAGCCCGAGGCAAGTGCCAACTCTGGGTAACCAGCAGCGCCTCTTTAAGCTGAAACACATCCCGCGCCCGCACCATCGTGTCATAGGTGCTGAAGCCAGCGAAATCCATTGTCAGTTGCTCCGCAGACACCCCTCGGCGATACAGATCGCGCCACATGGCACGCGGCTCATTATAGGCTTGGGTGCGATTATCGCCAGAGATGAGCAGATGCTGAACACGCTGGTCAGCGATAAGGCGTGCAGACGTTCGCATGCGGGCATGAAAATGCGGGTTACGTAGCCCACTACGAGTCCAGTGAGAGGTGCCAAAGACAATCGCAACGTCTGTGGGTTGGCACTGCTCTAAATGACCGTCGATATAGCGTGCGGTACTTGCAAGCACCCATAAATTACCGGCTATAAATAGCAATGTCGCCAGTAGCAGCAAGGCTCCTAGCGACATTAGAAAACGCTTTATCCAACGTAATAACAGGCTGTGCATCCAGCTCCCCAGCAGGGGTTAGAACATGCCGAGCTCAAGCTTGGCTTCATCGCTCATCATGTCACGACTCCAGGGTGGGCTAAAGACAATTTCGGTATGCACCTTGCTGATCTGCGGCGCTCCCAGAATCTTGTTGCGCGCATCGGCAGCGATGACATCGCCCATGCCGCAGCCAGGCGCGGTCAGCGTCATACGGATAGTGACTATCCGCTCGCCACTAATCAAGCGCTCGATCCGACAGCCGTACACCAGCCCTAGATCTACAATATTCACCGGAATTTCCGGGTCAAAGCAGGTGCGCAGCTGATCCCAGACAAACTGCTCAATCTCTTCATCAGTAGCACTTTCTGGCAGTGTCGGACGTGGCAGCGACTCAAGCCCCAGCGCATCAAGGTTACGCCCTTCAATGAGATACAAGCGGCCTTCAAAACCAACACTCACCGAGCTACCTTTGGCTTGCATTACGCTGACAATACTGTCTTCCGCCAGCGTATCCGTTTTGCCGAACGGAATCGCGATGGCCTCTACATCCCGCTGGAGCGGGAGTTTTTGACCGCGCTGAAGACTCGCAATTTGCTCGATATCCATAGATGTCCTTAGCGTACCATTCCAATCACACGGTTGAGCGCTGCCACAAACGTGTCTACTTCATCAAGGGTATTGTACGCAGCAAACGATGCACGACAGGTCGCCTCAACGCCAAAGTGATGCAGCAGCGGCTGGGCACAGTGGTGCCCGGTACGAATCGCTACACCCAGCTGGTCAATCAGCAGGCCAATATCCTGCGAGTGAGCACCTTCAACAACGAAGGAGAGCACGCCCGCTTTATGCGGCGCAGTGCCTAATATCCGCAGGCCCTCAATGCCACTCACCGCCTGAGTAGCATGGTTGAGCAGCACGGCTTCCCACGCACCAATCGCCTCAACGCCAACGCCCTCCATCCACTCAAGCGCACGGCCAAGCGCAATCACTTCGGCAATGGCGGGAGTACCCGCTTCAAATTTATGCGGAATATCTGCAAAGGTGGTACCTGCATCAAAGGAAACGGTTTTGATCATTTCACCGCCACCCTGCCAAGGCGGCATGACCTCTAGCAACGCCTGCTTGCCATATAGCACGCCAACACCCGTTGGGCCGTACACTTTATGGCCTGAAAACGCATAGAAATCCGCATCGATAGATTGAACGTCCACCTGCTGATGCGGCGTCGCTTGGGCGCCATCCACCAAGATGAGCGCGCCATGCTGATGCGCCAGCGCTGCCATCTCTTTCACGGGGTTAATCGTACCCAGTGCGTTAGAGACGTGATTCACCGCCACCAGTTTCGTGCGCTCACTCAAGAGTTCACGATACGCCTGCATATCGAGCGCCCCGTGCGCGTCCACTGGGATGACCTTGATCGTGAAGCCGCGCTCCGCCGCCAGCAGTTGCCAGGGAACGATGTTGGAGTGGTGCTCCAACATCGAGATCAGCACTTCGTCTCCGGCATTTAGCTGGCTGCGGCCCCAGCTTTGGGCCACTAAATTGATCGCTTCAGTGGTGCCCCGCGTGAAGATGATTTGGCGGGCATCTTCGGCATTGAGAAACGCTTTAACACGATGACGCGTGGCTTCAAAGGCTGCCGTCGCTTCATCGGCGAGCGTATGCAAGCCGCGGTGAATATTGGCGTTGTAGCGCGAGTAGTAATCGCTAAACACGTCAATCACCTGCTGCGGCGTTTGGCTGGTGGCGGCATTATCCAAATACACCAGCGGCTTGCCGTGAACCTCACGATTCAAAATCGGGAAGTCGCGGCGTAGCGCTTCAACGTCATAGGCCGCAACGCTGCGCTCGGTAGGCTTCTCAATCACGCTATGGGGCATTGATGACTCCTTGATTAATCGTTGAGCGCAGCCGCCGCTTCAACCAGTCCGGCGAGATTGAAACGCTCAGGCAGTTTACCGGCTACCGCCAGCTCAACGCGCTCGGCAATAGCATCAAGCGCCACTTGCTCAAGTACTTCACCAGCGAAGGCGAGGGTTAACAGGCCACGTGCAGTGGCTTCGTCGATACCCCGGGTACGCAGTGCGTAGATCGCATCCTCGTCCAACTGACCGGTGGTGGTGCCGTGGGAGCACTTCACGTCGTCGGCGTAGATTTCGAGCTCGGGTTTTGCGTCGATTTGCGCGCGATCTGACAGCAGCAGGTTCTGGTTGCTCTGGAAGCCTTCAATCTTCTGACTATCGCGCTTCACGTACACTTTGCCATTGAAGACACCGTGAGCGCGATCATCCAGAATGCCTTTGTAGTTCTCGTTCGAGAACGTCAGTGGCGCGTTGTGGTTCACCTTAGTGTGGTTATCCACGTGCTGGCGACCCTGGCCAAAGAACAGGCCGTAGAAGTTCGTTTCAGCGCCCTGACCGTTCAAGTCACTGACCAGGTCGTTGCGCACCAGCGCGCCACCCAAATTCAGGTTGTACGAGGTGTAGCGGCTGTCGCGGTTCTGCTCGACGTGAATGCTCGCTACGTGCAGGTCACCAATGGGTGCTTCCTGGAGCTTGTAGTGGTTCAAAATTGCCCCACGGTCCAGCATTAGCTCTGCCACGACGTTGGTAAAGTTGGCGGCATCCGCCTCACCCACGTAGTGCTCAATGAGGGTAGCTTCGCTACGCCCAGCGGCTTCGACCAAAATGCGCGGATGGCTCATCACCGGCGTCCCCGCACGAGACAGGAACTGCAGCAAAATGGGCTTTTCGACGACGGTGCCCGGCGCGATGCGCACCACTGCGCCCTCTTCCATAAAGGCGGTATTTAAAGCGGCGAACGTGGAGAAATCGACCCCGGTTAAACGCCCCAGCGGGCCGCCCACGGCTTCATGGTTCTCGGCCAGTGCCTTAGAGAGCGGCATCACCTGCACGCTGTCGGGAAGCGCATCGAGGTCCGATAGCGCTGCCGAAAACACACCGTCCACGAACGTCAGCCGGTAAGCATCCAGGGGCAGCGTGAGGGCAGCCGCCTGGGCCTGAGAGAACTCGGCGTTCTCTGCCAAGGCAAAGTTGCCCTGGGCGATGGCGCGAACATCGGTGTACTTCCACTCTTCGTCGCGGCGGGTCGGGAAGCCCATTGCTTCGAAGCGAGCCGCGCCCGCCTGGCGGCGAGCGGCGATCCAGGTAGGCTCTCCAGCGCGCTGTTGGCTACGCGTGGCTAGCGTGTCCAAAAACGTTTGCGTATCGCTCATGCCACGGACTCCTCAATGCCTTCGTAACCATTGGCCTCAAGCTCTTTGGCAAGCTCGGCATCGCCGGTTTTGACAATACGGCCATCGACCAGAACGTGGACTTTGTCCGGCACAATGTAGTCCAGCAGGCGCTGGTAGTGGGTGACCAACAGAATGGCGCGCTCTTCGGCACGCAGGCTGTTCACACCGTCCGCGACGACTTTCATGGCGTC
Organism: Halomonas sp. Ps84H-12; assembly: GCF_024124725.1. Lineage (NCBI taxonomy): Bacteria > Pseudomonadati > Pseudomonadota > Gammaproteobacteria > Oceanospirillales > Halomonadaceae > Halomonas > Halomonas sp. Ps84H-12. The sequence goes on from NZ_JAMXSJ010000022.1 coordinate 38,739, forward strand.
GATATCGAGGCCAGAGTCGATTTCATCCAGCATGGCCAGCTTCGGCTGTAGTACCAACATCTGCAGGATTTCGTTACGCTTTTTCTCGCCGCCGGAGAAGCCTTCGTTCACTGCACGCTGCAGGAAGCTGGCATCCATTTTCATAAAGCCGAGCTTCTCTTTGACCAGCTTCATGAATTCCGGCGCGGGCATTTCGCCTTCACCACGCGCAGCGCGCTGAGCGTTAAGCGCAGACTTCAGCAGGTAAATGTTTTTTACCCCTGGGATTTCCACCGGGTATTGAAAACCTAGCAGCAGGCCCGCTTGGGCGCGCTCTTCGATTTCCATTTCCAGCACGTCCTTGCCTTCAAACGTGATGCTGCCTTGGGTCACTTCGTAGCCATCTTTACCAGCAATAACCGCTGACAACGTGGATTTACCCGCGCCGTTGGGGCCCATGATGGCGTGCACTTCACCGGCATTAATGGTGAGCGTCAGGCCTTTCAGAATCTCTTTGCCTTCGACGGTGACGTGTAAATCGTTAACTTGCAACATAGTGATCGCCTTTTAAATACTTGCGGGTCGCGAGTGCGACGCCCTAAAAATAAGTTGGGTGCCGGAGCGGTTAGCCCACCGCGCCTTCCAGAGTGACATTGAGCAGTGCTTCCGCTTCCACCGCGAACTCCATCGGCAACTCTTGGAAAACATCTTTACAGAAGCCATTCACAATCATGCTGACCGCATCTTCTTCTGAGATACCGCGGCTCTGGCAGTAGAAGAGCTGATCTTCACCGATTTTAGAGGTGGTGGCTTCGTGCTCAATGGTCGCGGTGCTGTTGCCAATTTCCTGATAGGGGAACGTGTGGGCACCACACTTGTCGCCAATCAGCAGCGAATCGCACTGGGTAAAGTTACGCGCGCCCTTGGCACGCGGCCCAATTTTGACCAAGCCACGGTAGGACTGGTCGCTCTTACCCGCTGAAATACCTTTGGCAACGATATAGGAGCGTGTACCTTCACCAATATGAATCATCTTGGTGCCGGTATCCGCTTGCTGGCGACCGTTCGTTACTGCAACAGAGTAGAACTCACCGATGCTGTCTTTACCGCGCAGCACGCAAGAGGGGTATTTCCAAGTAATCGCAGAGCCGGTTTCTACCTGTGTCCAACTGATGCGTGAACGCTCACCGCGGCAGTCGCCACGTTTGGTCACGAAGTTGTAAATACCGCCCTTACCCTCTTCGTCACCCGGGTACCAGTTCTGAACGGTGGAGTATTTGATGTAGGCATCATCCAGCGCTACCAGCTCGACAACCGCCGCGTGCAGCTGGTTCTCATCGCGCATGGGCGCGGTGCAGCCTTCCAGGTAAGAGACCTGGGCGCGGTCTTCACAGATCACCAGCGTACGCTCAAACTGGCCGGTGTTAGCCGCGTTGATGCGGAAGTAAGTCGACAGCTCCATCGGGCACTTGACGCCTTCCGGTACGAAGACGAACGAGCCATCGGTGAACACGGCAGAGTTCAGCGCAGCGAAATAGTTATCCGCTACCGGCACCACGGTACCCAGGTACTGCTTAATGAGATCCGGGTAATCGCGAATAGCCTCGGAAATGGAGCAGAAAATTACTCCCGCTTCCGCCAGCTCTTTTTTGAACGTGGTGGCAACCGATACGGAGTCGAATACCGCATCAACCGCGACACCGGCGAGCGCGGCACGCTCGTGCAGCGGAATACCCAGTTTTTCGTAGGTTTCCAGCAGCTTGGGGTCGACTTCATCCAGGCTCTGGGGGCGATCTTCTGGGCGCTTGGGCGCACTAAAATAGGAGATCTCTTGGTAATCGATGGGCGGATAGTTCAGGTGTGCCCAGGACGGCTCTTCCATCTTCAACCACTGACGGTAAGCGTCCAGGCGCCACTCCAGCATCCACTCCGGCTCGCCTTTCTTCTTGGAGATGAAGGCGATGGTGTTTTCATCCAGGCCAGGTGGCAGTGTGTCGCTTTCAATATCGGTTACAAAGCCATCTTTGTACTCGCGACGAACCAACTGTTCCATTTCTTCGCTTGCCATGGTGATACCCTCCGGGCAGTTGGGTGGCGAGGTTAGCTCGCCGTGAATAGGGTTAAATTGCCTAACGGTTTAAGCCGATGCCGCCGATAGGCTGATACTTTGAATCGGTAACTGTACGGGTAGCTTGATGGGCGCGGTGTCCGCCAAGTGAGCAAGCGTCACGCTTTCAAGCAGCGTGCGAATAGCCAACGATACCCGCTGCCAGTTATCTGCTACGCCACAAGTGGCGACCAGTTCACAGCCGCCTTCCGCTTGGCTGCACTCGGTCATGGCGACCGGCCCTTCAATCGCACTGATAATGTCGGCGGCAGTAATTTTCGAGGCGGGACGCGCTAAGCGGTAACCGCCTTGGGCACCGCGCTGCGACTCCAAAAGCCCTGCTTTCACCAGCATCTTAAGGGTTTTGCTCACCGTGGGATGGGGCAATTGAACCGCTTCTGCTAAGTCAGCCGCCGCATGCGACGCCTGGGGATGACGGGCAATTTGTGCCATCACCACAGCGGCATAATCTGTCAGCCGAGAAAGCTTGAGCATAGTCACTCCGTTTGCCGTCATCGTTCACCACGACTAATCCACAACGGCTCACTTACCACTACGCCATGCAGGAATGAGCCGTTGGCTTACCCGTTAATTGAGTACCATTTTAGTACTGTATAAATTTGATGTGAAGCCCTTCTGCAAAATCCTTATCAAATAGCGCGACTTCTTAGCACGTTCGCGGCTGATAACATCAAAAAAGCCAATCATTATCATTTAGGAAAACTATGACATGGACATAAAAAAGCCTGCTCGCAAGCGGCAGGCTGTCAGAAGGCGGGATTAAGAGGTGACTTTCTTGACGAACATGGACTTCAATTTCATAGGACCAATACCGTCGACCTTACAGTCGATGTCGTGATCGCCGTCCACCAATCGAATGTTTTTGACTTTGGTGCCTACCTTGACGACCGAGGAGCTGCCTTTAACCTTGAGATCTTTGATCACGGTCACCGAGTCACCATTGACGAGCAGGTTGCCGTTTGCATCACGAATGCCATCATCCAAGGCCGCTTCACTGGCGCTTGGCACTTTCGACCACTCGTGACCACACTCGGGGCAAACATACTGAAGGCCATCATCGTAGGTAAACTCAGAGGCACAGGTAGGACAGTTAGGCAGGTCACTCATTAAAGACTCCATCGCAGTAGACAGTCACGCAAACAGTAGCAAGCGACGGAGCCTACACGGCTTGAGCGCAATGCTCCAGCCTAATGCAGGTTTAGCCGCGCTGGTAAGTACCTACCAAGCGATTCATTCCCAGCAGATGGAGTTCCACGGCCTGGAGTAGCTCAGGCAGCGTTAACCCTTCTGGCAGTGACGTCTGCTTGTCCAGCGCCAGTACCCAGAAAGAAGTAGTAAAGGTGGCTACCATGCCCTTCCGACGCCCCCTCCCACACAAGCGCTGGGGAAACGTCTTCAGCCTCGCCCGTGTGCTTGGCAGGAATCGCATGATTTAGCGAAACTCTAATCGCGACGAGTGGCGTTCCCACCACTGCTGCGCAATTCGCCGATTTTCCGCATTCGCGTTAGGGTCTAATACGGAGGGCAATTGGATGTAGTCACCGTCCGTTTGAAACGTCACAAGCGGATCCTGTGTGGCGAGCTGAAGCGCGTATAGCACCAGCATCAACTCATAAGCGTCATCGGTGTGTAATCTCGAGAACAACAGCGGCACTGCCGGCAGGCCGATGTCGCCTAGACGCTCGGCGGCGATGTACCAGGGCCTTGGGTTATCGGGGCCTCCATACTGGCTGACAAACCGGCGATCCGCCAGGCGGCTGACGTAATAAGCGGCCTCTTCTTCTGGGCTCACCTGCAGTGGCGGCGCCCAATCATCGGCGCGCCCCACGGGAGATGGCTGGGCTATCTGCGCGCTAGGCACTGTCGCTACTTGATTGACGGCAGGGGCCGCCGAGCGCTCGTTATCGGCAGGCGGGCGTGATGGGCCGGCACACCCTGCTAATAACAGCGTTAATGAACAAAGACTGGCGATCCCTATCGTTTTGGCCTGCTGACGCATGACGCGATTCCCTTTTTGATCGTTCAACACGGAACACCCTATCCCATACGCGGTTTGAAAGCGTTTGATTGGTTTGCCCTAAGGCCTCTAGGCTGTGTCATTAAGTGCCTACAGTGTGGCACCTCTTGAACTTACCGCCAATTGCCTGAAGACATCCTCATGAAACGCTTATTAATCGTCGCTCACTCCCCCTCCATCAATACCCGCGCCTTGAGCGAGGCCGTACAGCGAGGTGCAGAACATGAGGATATCGAGTCAGTGACGTGCATCGTCAAAACGCCTTTCGACGCAGGACCGACGGACATCCTCGATTGTGACGGTATCGTATTGGGCACTACCGAAAACCTAGGCACCATGAGCGGCGCGCTAAAGGACTTTTTCGACCGCAGCTACTACGGCGTACTGGAAGAGAAGCAGGGCCTGCCCTGCGCACTCTACATCCGCGCGGGCCATGATGGAACGGGTACTCGTCGGGCAGTGGAAAGTATCGTTACGGGACTACGCTGGCGCTGGGTGCAGGACCCTCTGATTTTTCGCGGCGAGTGGCAAGAGGCGTTTATCAGCCAAGCCGAAGAGCTGGGCATGACCCTTGCTGCTGGGTTGGACAACGGATTGTTTTAACGTCTTGAAACAAAAAACGGCACCGCTCAGGGTGCCGTTTTCATTACGGGGAAGAGCGCGTATTACTTCAAACGCTCGAACACCGTGGCAACCCCTTGCCCCATGCCAATACACATGGTGGCTAGGCCCAGGGTGGTATCGCGCTGCTGCATGACGTTCAGCAGCGTCGTGCAAATGCGCGACCCGGAGCAGCCTAACGGGTGACCCAAGGCGATGGCACCGCCATGCAGGTTCACTTTTTCGTCCATGGCGTCCAGGAAGCCGAGGTCTTTCAACACCGGCAGCCCCTGCGCGGCAAATGCCTCGTTCAGCTCGACGGTTTGAATATCCGCTGCAGACAAGCCAGCCGCTTTCAAGGCTTTCTTGGACGCGGGTACCGGACCATACCCCATAATAGATGCATCGCAGCCTGCGACACCGGTCGAGAGCACTTTGGCAATCGGCTCCAGCCCCAGCGCCTGGGCACGCTCGTAGCTCATCACGGCCATGGCGGAAGCGCCCACTGAAAGCGCTGACGAAGTGCCCGCCGTCACGGTACCGTTACGCGGATCGAAGACCGGCTTCAGGTTCGCCATGGATTCCAGGCTGGCATCGGCGCGAATCACCTCATCGTTTTTCACTAGCACTTTGAAGCCACGCTGGTCGTGACCTTCGACGCCGATGATCTCATTATCGAAGTAGCCCTTCTCCATCGCCGCTTGTGCACGTTGATGCGAACGGACACCGAACTTGTCCTGATCTTCGCGGGAAATACCGTGCATTTTACCCAGCAGTTCCGCCGTGAGCCCCATCATCATGGCGGCTTTGGCCGCGTATTTACTCGCCGCCGGATTCACGTCGACGCCGTGAGCCATCGGTACGTGCTCCATGTGCTCAACACCGCCGATCACGTAAAAATCACCCATGCCCGCCTTAATGTTTGCAGCAGCAATATGCAGTGCGGTCATCGAAGAGCCGCAGAGGCGGTTCACCGTTTGGGCAGGCACCGTACGAGGAATACCGGTCATGATCGCCGCGTTGCGAGCGATGTTCATGGACTGCTCTAGTGTCTGATTGACGCAGCCCCAGATCACGTCGTCTACTTCCGACGGATCCAGATTAGGGTTTCGGGTAAACAGCGCCTGCATCACGGCAGCGGAGAGGTTTTCGGCACGCACGTTGCGGAAGGCGCCGTTTTTCGCTTTCGCCATGGCGGTACGAACACCGTCAACCACCACGATATCTCTCGGATTCAAACTCATCTTATTTCTCCTGTGGGTGGTGACTTAGGCCTGAGCGTTTGCCGTGGTGCCAGCGTAGAACTGCTCGTTATTCTGTGCCATAGCACGCAGCTTCTCGGTGGGTGCATAAAGCGGCCCCAGCTCTTGTGCTAAACGGTCGGCCAGCGCAACAAACTCGGCTACGCCCAGCGCGTCGATGTAGCGCAGCGCACCGCCACGGAAGGGAGGGAAGCCAATGCCGTAAATCAGCGCCATATCAGCTTCTGCGGGCGTATCGACAATGCCATCTTCCAAGCAACGCACAGTCTCAAGGCACAGCGGCACCATCATGCGAGCAATGATGTCCTCATCCGAAAACTCTTTTTGCTCTTTCACCACTTCTTTTACTAGTGCGTAAGCCTGCTCGTCGCTGACTTTCTTAGGCTTACCCTTCTTATCTTCTTCGTAGGCGTAGAAGCCTTTGTCGTTCTTCTGACCCAGGCGCTTGTTATCGTACATCACTTGAATAGCGGTTTTGCCTTCACGTGCCATACGATCCGGGAAGCCTTCGGCCATCACCTCGTTGGCGTGCACGGCGGTATCCATGCCGACGACATCCAGCAGGTACGCCGGGCCCATGGGCCAGCCAAACTTCTCCATGACTTTATCGACGCGCTGGAAGTCGGCACCCTGCTCGACCAGGAAGCTAAAGCCACCGAAGTAAGGGAAAAGCACACGGTTGACCAGGAACCCAGGGCAGTCATTCACCACGATGGGGGTTTTACCCATGGCCCGGGCATAAGCCACGGTTGCGGCAACGGCGGCGTCCGAGGTTTTCTCGCCACGAATGACTTCCACCAGCGGCATGCGGTGCACGGGGTTGAAGAAGTGCATGCCACAGAAATTTTCCGGGCGCTTCAGGTTCTTAGCCAGACGGTTAATCGAAATGGTCGACGTGTTGGAAGTCAGAATCGTGTTCTCACTTACCTTGTCTTCTACTTCGGTCAACACGGCGTCTTTGACGTTGGGGTTCTCGACCACCGCTTCTACGACCAAATCGACATTACCGAAATCGCCGTAAGAGAGCGTTGGACGGATGTTAGAGAGTTTTTCGGCCATCTGCTCGGTGGTGAGCTTTTTACGCTCTACCTGTTTAGAGAACAGCTTGCGCGCCTCTTTCAGGCCTAGCTCGATGGCATCGTCCTTGATGTCTTTCATCAGGATGGGCGTACCCTTGCTGGCACTCTGGTAGGCGATACCCCCGCCCATGATGCCAGCACCCAACACGGCGGTTTGCTTGACTGGCTGCGCCTGCTTCTCGTATTTGCTGCCTTTCTTTTTAACGACTTGGTCGTTAATGAACAGACCTACCAAGTTGAAGGCAACGCTGCTCAGCGCGAGCTTGGCGAACGACTTGGCTTCAATGGCCTGCGCGCGGGCGCGGGTCTCACCGGCGCCCTTTTGAATCACTTTGATGGCTTCAACCGGGGCGGGATAGTGCGGGCCCGCTTTGCCAGCGACGTATCCTTTAGCGGTTTCGAACGCCATCATTTGTTCGATGGCGTTGAGTTTGAGCGGTGATTTTTTCTCTTCGCGACGAGCGTGATAATCCAATTCGCCTGCATTGGCGCGGTCGAGGATATCCAGTGCCGCCTCTTCCAACTGTTCGTGGGCAACAGCCGCATCCACAGCACCCACTTTAAGTGCTGCATCTGCGCGGTTTTCAGTGCCACCCGCAATCCACTCAACGGCGTTATCGGCACCAATCAGGCGCGGCAGGCGCACGCAGCCACCCCAACCCGGCAGAATGCCCAGCTTGGTTTCTGGCAGGCCAATTTTGGCCTTCTCGCTCATCACGCGGAAATCGGTGGTCAGCAGCACTTCGCAACCGCCGCCCAGCGCCAACCCGTTGATCGCCGTCACGGTGGGGAAAGGCAGGTCCTCAATCGCATTGAAGATGTCGTGAACCTTGAGGTTCATCTCCACCAGATACTCTTCGCCCTTGTCGAACAGGCTGTGGAATTCGGTGATATCAGCACCGACGATAAAAGCATCTTTGCCACTGCGTATCATCAGCCCTTTCAAACCACTTTCGGCCTGAATCGCTTTTACCGCATCGCCCAGCCCTGCCATAACGGCGCTGGATAGCTTATTGACGGACTCATCTTTCAAATCGAAAGTGAGCATTGCGATGTCATTGCCACCCAGGGTGTCACGACGCTCCACCGTGATGGCATTGCCTTGATAGATCATGCGCGCTCTCTCCACAAGTTCGGGCTGGCACGCCGTTGACGAGCCTGCCACGCATTTCATACGGTCGTTTGATTGCCTTAGCTTGGTTGAGTTACGCCAGTACGTCAAGCCCTGACTTTTGGCTAATCCGCTTGCTTGATAGACACCTTTCTAAATGCACACATTTCTTACGCTTTTTTAGCGCATAATGGCGTAACACATCGACTTTACCCGCTATCCCAACGATCATATCCGTTTCATTGACGAGTTTTTAACGCTATGGGGACACTCTTAACTCCCGCCCGCATGGAAGCACTGCAAGAGCGCGTCGAAAGGATCGTAGAGCGCCTAAAGCCCTGGAGTTGGCTCTGGCCGCCCATGGCGTTTGCGGCCGGATTAGGCAGCTTTTTCCGGCTCTTCGACGTTGGGTGTGGAATTCGCCCCCTGAGCTGGGCCAGAATATGACCTCCACAGCGGCAGGAGGTATGACATGGACGGCACCCAGATTCTAACACTCGGCCTGGGCTTGGAAGCGCCCTGGATCCTCAAGAACCAGTACCTGGATACCGCCGTGTCGCCCCACCGCCTGGACCTCTATGTCGAGGCGGAGCGAGGCAGTCTCTATCCCTGCCCAGAATGTGGTAAGGCCTGCCAAGCTCATGACTTTGCCGACAAAACCTGGCGGCATCTGAACTTCTTTCAGCATCACTGTTACCTGCATGCTCGCGTGCCGCGCACGAAGTGTCCTGACCATGGCGTCAAGCGCATAGAGGTGCCCTGGGCCCGGCCGGGCAGCGACTTTACCCTGCTGTTCGAGCAAGCGGCCATGTCACTGGTCAAGGAGATGCCGGTACTGGCCGTCTCCCGCCAGTTGGAGATTTCCGACAAACGACTATGGCGCATCGTGCACCACTACGTTGGCCGCATGTTGGGGGAACTGGATCTGTCCAAGGTGGTGACGGTCGGCGTGGACGAAACCGCCTCCCGGCGCGGTCATCGCTATGTCACGGTGTTCCTCGACATGCAGCGCAAGCGGGAACCGGTTATCTTTGCCGTCCCAGGCTGCGGCAAGGATGCCATCCAGGCTTTCAGCGCCTTCCTGGCGGCCCATGGCGGCGACCCGAATAATGTGGTCGAGGTCGTCTGCGATATGTCGCCAGCCTTCCTTAGCGGCGTGACCGAGCACCTTCCCAAGGCCGAGGTAACGGTCGACTGGTTCCATATCGTACAGACCTTCACCAAGCGGCTGGACGAGGTACGCAAGAAAGAGCGCCGGGAGCAGGGGCACCCCAAGTCGCTGCGCTGGGCCCTGCTGAAGAACCTGGATAACAAGAACCTGACACCCAAACAGCTTTCGGCGCTCCAGGAGTTGGTGGCCGATCAGAGCGCCACGGCCGATGCCTGGGTGATCAAGGAGAAGCTACGCTGGATCCAGAAGGCTCCAACGCCCAGAGCGGCTCGGTGGCGCATCACGAACTACCTCAAGGTCATGCAGGCGGCGGTGTCTGAAAAGTCACTGCTGAAGCCGATGGGGAAAGCCCTGGCGACGCTTGAGCGGCACGCCGACACGGTGGTCAGACGCTGGCTCTCGGGACTGACGAACGCAAGACTGGAAGGAATGAATGGTCTGTTCCAAGCGGCTCGGTCACGAGCACGTGGCTACCGGAACGAGGCCAACTTTATCGCCATGATCTACCTGATTGGGAGCCCGGTGGGCCGCCTATTCGATCAGGCCAAATCCACGTGAAGTGACGAAGAACCCTTTTTCCTCGTTGATCGCCAACAGTGGCTGGGGGCTGCTCTAGCACTGGGGCTGCTGTTTGCTTGGCTACTGCTATTATCCGAAAGTTTGATTGGCCGCTGGCTGGCCCATCGCGGTCATCCGACGCTGCCGAAAGGCATTACCGCTTTTATCGCTCAAATGATTCACCAGGAGACGCTGTTTTTTACCTTGCCGTTTATTCTGGTGACCACCGTGTGGAACAGCGGCCAAGCGCTATTCGCGCTGTTGGTGATTGGCATGGCCGTGTGGTCAATTATCGATCCGCTCTACTACAAGCTCGCTGGGCGCTGGCGCAGTCTCTATTTTATGTTTCATGCCCAGTGTGTGTTCTTGGTACTACTGGTCATTCTACCCATCATGGTGCACCTCACCACGGGACAGAGCCTACTGTTAGCATTGGTATTAACTGTTTTAGTGGCTCTACCTAGCTTTTGGCATTTATTGAAAAAGCGCTCCCTCGCGCGCTGGCTAGGCTTTTTTGCACTAACCGTGGTGCTGGCTTATGGGGCATGGCTTGGTCGCGTGTGGGTACCGCCCGCTAGCCTCTGGATGACCAGCACAGCGCTATCCCCAGCGTTTGATATACAGCAGCGCACACCTCAAGGCACCATGGTATTGACGCCTGATGCTATCCGCAGTAATGGGCTGTATGTGTATACCGCTATTCGTGCGCCTCGCGGATTAAGCGAAACTATCTACCATACCTGGCACCATAACGGTGCAGAGATGGACACCGTAGAGCTGGCGATTAACGGCGGACGCGAACAGGGTTACCGAGCATGGAGCCACAAACAGAATTTCCCGCAAGACCCTTCAGGGGAGTGGCGCATTGATATTATGACGGACGGTGGCCAGCGGCTGGGCCTAATTCGGTTTACTGTGTCGGAAGATGCTGACAAGGCAACCGTCGCCGATAGCACCATTCAGCCTAGCGGGCTGAGCGCGCTTAATTTACGTCGTTTTATCCCTGGAAAGAACGGCACTCAAAGCGATTCATCAGAGCCGGAGTAGCAGAACACCTTGCATTCAGCGACGCAGCTTATGACAATTCGTTCACTTACACTTTTCGGCAGTTAGTTACCTATGGCATCAACAATTGGTTTTCGTATTGCTCGTTTGCCCCATCTGTGGCGCTCGATCCTCGATCGCAGGCTGGCACCATTAGGGCTGACCCAAACCCGGTGGGTGACTCTGTACCATCTTTGGAAACTGGGGGAAGGCAATCCTCAGTGTGATTTGGCGCGCGCGATCGGTGTCGAGGCGCCGTCGCTGGTGCGTACTTTAGGACAGTTGGAGGCGCAAGGTCTGGTCGAGCGTCGCGCCTGCGATAACGATCGACGCAGCAAACGGCTCTATCTTACTCCAGCCGCCATGCCGCTCCTGGAGCAGATCGATAGTGTGGTACTGGCTGCGCGTCAGGAGATGCTAGCAGGCTTGAGCGAACAGGACCTGGACCAGTTGGATAAGTGGCTTGCGCTGATCGAATCCAACGGTCTGGCGATTCAGGCAAGGGATCAAGATAGCCCCACAGCCTAATCATTAGACGTTTCTTTGTTCCACGCCATCTGGCGCTAGCGGTTTGGCAGGTGGATGGTCTGAAAGGCCGCTCAACGCCTTCTTGAGAGGTTCGATATCCGCCAAATAGCGCGTAAACCGCTCGGCGGTTTGTGATTCCCACCACCATAGCGTCAGCGAATGGGTGTTAGATTCCAATACCAACGCATCCTGGGGCAGACGCTCTAACAGAGTTCGTAAGTGTGTGCTGGCCATATCGGGCAAGGGACGCAGCGGCGCAATGCGCCAGCGCCAACCCGCGTGAAAAGGCTCCAAAGCGTCACTAGCGTTGGAGTCACGTACCAGTACAAAATCAGGCCCAGGCGCCTGTTGCGGGTAGTGCCAGCGATACGCGGGCATCGTGCCTCTAAAGTGATGGAGCGGCGGTTTGGCCATTTTGACCGTCACCCCCTGACGCGCTGCGCAGGAGCGCAGCGCCATCTGGCGCTTTTGACGCGGGCTTGGTTTTAACCACATGACTGGCGCAATCACAAACATCAGAATAAAAACGATGATCAACCATTCCATTGCAACGCTTACCCTCTTTTCGTCAAACTCAACTCGCAATATTTAAAAACTATGACCTAGGTCGTTGTTAAGATTCATTTTCAGACCTAAAGTAAAGGTATCGAACAAGAGCCTTTCTGTGTGCCACATCACCAAGGAGATACGCCATGAGCTATCGCCATATCCTGGTCGCCGTCGACTTAACCAAAGACTCTCACAAAATCCTTGAGCGTGCGGTGGCGATTGCCGAGCGCAACAACGGCGCGAAAATTTCGATCATGCACACTCTGGAACCCTTGGGATTCGCCTACGGCGGCGATATTCCTATGGATCTTACCAGCATCCAGGACCAGCTAGATGAGCATGCCAAGAAGCGCTTAGCGGAGATCGCCGCGCCTCACGTCGAGGCTGCTGACCAGCATGTAGTGGTAGGTATGCCGGACACGGAGATTCACCGCTTTGCCGAAGAGCACGACGTTGACCTCATCGTGGTCGGCTCCCATGGCCGTCACGGCTTTGCTTTGCTGCTTGGCTCCACCTCTACTGGCGTATTACGCGGCGCTCAGTGCGACGTTTTAGCCGTTCGTGTGGGCAAAAAAGGTGAAAAAAGCGACGAATAGCTTTTTTAACGGTAAAGGCCCCACCCGGGGCCTTTAGCATATAACAGCGCTAGCTATTCGCCATTGGCCATTGCTTCAAGCTCCATCCAACGCTCCATCGCCACTTCCAGTGCCTGCTGAACCTTCTCTAGCGCTTGCAGTTTAGCCGTCACAGCGGTGGCCTCCTGCTGATAAAACGCCGGGTCGCCAATCTCCTGCTCAAGCGTCTCTACGTCCCCCTCTAAGCGTTCAATCTCAGCGGGCAGCGCATCTAGCTCACGCTGTAGTTTGTAAGAGAGCTTAACAGCTTTTTTGGCCGGTTCAGCCGCTGGGGCTGGCGCAGCTTTTTTAACGGCCTCGCTGGTGGGTTCTGTGTGCTGGCGTGCAGCACCTTCCCACGGTGCAGGGGGTAACTTACCGCCCTGGCGAATCCAGTCGGTATAGCCGCCCACGTATTCACGCACGCGCCCTTCACCTTCGAAGGCCAGCATGCTGGTCACCACGTTATCCATGAAGGTTCGGTCGTGGGAAACCAGAAGCAGCGTGCCATCAAAATCTAACAGCAGCTCTTCAAGCAGCTCCAACGTTTCCATGTCTAGGTCGTTGGTGGGCTCATCCAGCACCAGTACGTTAGCAGGCTGAGTAAACAGCTTGGCTAACAGCAGGCGATTGGACTCGCCCCCGGATAGCGCTTTCACTGGCTGACGCACGCGATCTGGGGTGAACAAGAAATCCTGCAGATAGCTCATCACATGGCGGTCTTTACCACCCACGCTGACTCGGTCGCTACCTTGGGCGACGTTATCGTAAACCGTTTTTTCCAGCTCAAGCCCGGCACGTAACTGGTCGAAATAGGCCACTTTGAGATTAGTACCTAACTGTACGCTGCCTTCGGTAGGGGCTAGCTCGCCAAGCAATATTTTCAACAGCGTGGTTTTACCGGCACCGTTACGCCCCAAGAAGCCGATGCGGTCGCCACGCATCACTTCCAGGTTCACATTACGCAGGATCACCTCATCACCAAAGCGCTGTGTCACGCCTTTGAGCTCGACCACCCGCTTACCGGTGCGCTCGCCACTATCCACCGTAAGATTGGCGGTGCCTTGACGCTCGCGCCGTTGGCTGCGCTCATTGCGCATGGCTTCTAGCGCGCGGACGCGCCCTTCGTTACGGGTACGGCGCGCTTTGACCCCCTGGCGGATCCAGGCCTCTTCCTGAGCGAGCTTTTTATCGAACAATGCATTCTCGCGCGATTCGACCTCCAGCTCGTGCTGTTTGCGCTCTTGATACTCGCTGTAGACACCGGGATAACGCCCGAGCTTCCCGCGATCAAGCTCTAAAATATTCGTCGCTAGTTTCGATAAAAACGCCCTATCGTGGGTGATCAGCAGCACCGCGCCGTTGAAGGCGAGCAGCTGCTCCTCCAGCCACGCGATGGTGTCCAGGTCTAAATGGTTGGTCGGCTCGTCCAGCAGCAGTAGGTCCGGCTCGGAAACCAGCGCACGGGCCAGCGCCACCCGACGACGCCAGCCGCCGGAAAGCGCGCTCATCTCCGCTTCGGGTGGCAAACCCAGTCGTGTGAGCACGACATCGATACGCTGATGAAACGACCAGCCGTCAATGGCCTCGAGCCGCGTCTGCAGCGTCGCCATGCGGTTCATGTCCGGGTCAGGATCGTTGATCAGGTGTTGATATTCCGACAGCAGCTCACCTGCTTCGGGCAGTCCCTGGGCCACCATATCGAAGATGGTCATCCCCGAGGATTCGGGAAGCTCCTGAGCCAGCACACCGACTTTCAAACCGGGGGCGCGCCAAATGGTGCCATCATCCGGCTGAATATCGCCCGCTACGAGCTTGAGTAGCGTGGATTTACCGGTGCCGTTGCGTCCGACCAGCGCCAGCCGCTCGCCTCTTTCAACCGTCAGGTCGGCGCGATCGAGCAGTACTTGGGTGCCGTAAGCGAGTTGCAGCTGTTCGAGTCGTAACAGGGTCACGCAGTGTCCTCCTTCGTCGTGAGGCGCACAGTGTAACGCATGCTTCCGAATTACGATGCCCCCTTGTAGAGCCAAGCGAGACAACGTGCTAACGTCATAGGCTAATTAACAACAATAAAGCGGTGTTGAAAAACGCTGGTAAGGTGAAATCACCGTGACAGTGACAGTCTCCATGCATTTTGTTAATGAGTTATTTCGTGGCCTAACCGCTGCGGGGCAACCACCCACCCGCTATTTAGAACAAGCAGGCATTTCACCCTTTTTACTCACTGCCCCTAATGGGCGCGTCACCGTTGAGCAATTTGCTGAGCTCTACCGCCTGCTGGCCGTTGAGCTAGACGATGAAACACCGCGTTTTTTCTCACGCCCTTTACGCTGTGGAACCCTCAAGCTGCTGTGCTTAAGTATGCTGGAAGCGCCTACCCTGCAGGTCGCCCTGCATCGCTACACCCAGTTTTTTCGTATACTTCTGGATGATTTTGGCTACAGCTTTACGATTGAAAACGACTTGGCGCGTCTGGCGCTAGAAGAGCATGCGCCGCTGCAAGGCAGCCGCATTTTAGTCCATGAGCTGATGCTAAAACTTTTCCACGGCATCGCTTCCTGGATGATTGCTCGCAAGATACCGCCCGTTTTAATGGAGTGCAGCTACCCGCAGCCCGCCCACAGCGCCGACTACCTCTATTTTTATCCGGGAAAAGTGAAGTTCGACCAGCCACAAACGGCTGTTTACTTCGACAAGTCGCTCTTAGAACACCCTATTCGGCAAACAAAGCAGCATTTGGGGGCTTTTTTACAACGAGCACCGGCGGATTGGTTTTATGTCTCGTTTGAAGACCGCTTAGCCACCCACCGGGTGAGAGAGCACCTCAGCCGTCACTTGCCGGAGGCGTGTACCGTTCAAGAGGTTGCCGAGGCGCTGCATGTCTCTGTTCGGACACTATCGAGGCATTTACAACTAGAGGGTACGCGCTTTCAAGCCGTTAAGGATGAGTACCGGCGTGACTACGCTATTCAAGCGCTGACCCGAAGCCAGCGGACGCTATCTTCCATTGCAGAAACGCTTGGCTTTGAGGACTTAGCCTGCTTTAGCCGCGCCTTTAAGCAGTGGACAGGTAACTCCCCTGCCGCCTACCGTAAAGCACAGGCGACAAGGTGAGAGGTTCGCGCTTATATCTCGGTACGAATGCGCTTTTTATCTAGCTTGCCGACGCTGGTTTTGGGGATTTCATCGACGATACGAATCAGAGAGGGAACGCCCCAACGGTTGAGTTTACCTTGCGCCACAAACTGTTCCATAAAGCCCTGAATAGCCTCTACGGTAGGCGGCTGTTTGAGATCACTGGGCACCACCAGCGCGGCCGGGCGCTCTCCCCACTTATCATCTGCCACGCCTATCACCGCCACTTCGGCAACACCCGGACACTGGCTGATATAACTTTCCAGCTCCAATGAGGACAGCCACTCGCCGCCAGTTTTAATTACATCTTTAATACGGTCGCTAATCGCTAGGAAACCATGCTCATCCAGAGAACCCACATCTCCGGTATGCAGCCAGCCATCTCGCCACAGCTCCTCACTACGCGCTTCTTCTTTATAGTAAGCCTGAGTTAACCACGGGGCTTGGACACGCACCTCCCCGACGCTTTTGCCATCGTGGGGGAGCGGCTGTCCGTCAACATCGACCACCTGCAGCCTTACAAACGGCACCGGTAGCCCTGCTTTACAGCGCCACGGCAACTGGCTTTCAAAATCAGCTTCGGCGACCTCTTTGGGTAAAATATCAGCCGTGAGCAGCGGGCACGTTTCCGACATACCATAAGCACTGCGGGTATCGACCCCCAACGCCCAGGCACGACTTGCCAATGCCTGAGTCAGTGCGCTGCCGCCGACCAAGACTTTCCAACCGGTTAAATCCACCTTCTTCGACGCTATCGCCTCGGCACTAACGACCATATTAAGCAGCGTCGGCACGCAGTGAGAAAAGTCGACCTTTTCGCTGACCAGCAGCTTCACCAGCATCTCAGGCTCGTATTTGCCCGGATACACCTGGGTCGCCCCTAACAGCGTAGCCGTATAAGGGACTCCCCAGGCGTGAACGTGGAACATCGGCGTAATGGGCATATACACCTTATCTCGGTTCAGCAGCTCAAAACCGGGGGCTTGAAACGTGCTGGCCTCGCCTAACGTGTGCAACACAAGCTGTCGGTGGGTAAAAAACACCCCTTTAGGATTACCCGTTGTGCCGGTGGTGTAGAACAGCGTGGCCACGCCATTTTCATCAAAAGAGGGGAAGTCGTAGTGGCTTGGTTGCTCAGCCAGCAGCGTTTCAAACTCCCCCACCAGGGGTAGCGGCGTAGCCACCTCCTGCGGTGCTTCCTGGCAGAGTAGGTAACCGCGAATGTTAGGCAGTTGATGCGCTAGCGGTTCCAGCAGGGGCACAAAGTCTTCATGCACCAGCACAAAGACATCTTCTGCGTGCTCCATGGTGTAAAGAATCTGTTCGGGTGCTAAACGGACGTTCACCGTATGCAGCACCGCACCAATCATGGGGATGGCGAAAAAGCACTCCAAATAACGGTGGCTGTCCCAATCCAGTACGGCCACCACGTCTCCAGCCTGAACGCCCTGTGAGGTCAGTAGGTGGGCCAACTGATGGACCCGCTCTTGAAATCGGCGGTAGTCGTGACGGCTTTGATCGCGATACACAATTTGATTGTTGCCCGCCATGCGCACACCGGACTCCAGCAGATCCTTGATCAGCATGGGAGGGTTGGTGGCAGAGGACGTAGAAGGAAGCAGTTTTGGCGTTATCGTCGACATAAGACATACCTTTGATTGTTGTTAGATACCTGGGTGGCTTAGCGCTCGATCAATAGCGCGATACCTTGCCCACCGCCAATGCAGAGCGTAATAAGCCCATAGCGCCCCTGAATACGCTCCAGCTCATGCAGCGCTTTCAAGATTAAGATAGCGCCTGTCGCCCCCACGGGGTGGCCAAGAGCAACCGCCCCGCCATTGGGATTTAACTTTTCCAATGGAAAACCAAGCGTCGATGCCACCGCCATCGCTTGGGCCGCAAACGCTTCATTGGATTCAATCACATCGATATTGTTGATCGTAAGCCCTGCCTGCTGAAGGCAGCGCTTGACTGCGGGAATAGGCCCTAACCCCATTAACGATGGTTCGACCCCCGCCGTGGTGGCCACCCGCAGCCGAGCACGTACCGTTAGCCCACGCGCCTGTGCCTCTTCGGCATGAGCCAAGACCAGCGTTGCCGCGCCATCATTAATACCCGAGGCGTTGCCAGCCGTGACCACGCCATCGCGTTTGAACGCAGGTTTCAGACGCGCTAAATCGCCAAGTTCAACGCCCTCGCGGACATGCTCATCACGAGCAAAGGTCAGCGTTTGCTTCCCCTTCGTCACCCCAACTGGAACAATTTGAGTATCAAAACGCCCTTCTGATATAGCCCGCGCTGCTTTTTGGTGGCTATCGAGGGCGAACTGATCCAACTGCTCGCGACTCAGCCCGTACTGCTGAGCAATATTTTCAGCGGTAATCCCCATATGGCCACTGCCGAACGGGTCGCTAAGCACGCCAAGGGTTAAATCTTGAATGGAGCAATCCCCCATACGGATGCCATTACGCGCCTGGGGGGCTAACACATAGGCACCACGGGACATGGTTTCGGCACCGCCTGCTAAGGCAAGTCGGCTGTCGCCTAAGGCAATTTGCTGCGCAGCTGACACCACTGCTTGCACACCGGAGCCGCACAGCCGATTGACATTAAAGGCACCGGCTTCTTTTGGTACACCTGCATTGAGCGCAATATGGCGGGCCAAATAGGCATCTTCAGGGCCGGTGGTGATAATATGACCGTACACAGAGTGGTCAATGTCATTGCCCTCCACCCCTGCTCGGCGCAGCGCTTCTATGGCCGTAAGGGTACCTAGCTCATGCGGGGCAAAGGATGACAGCGCCCCACCAAAAGCGCCGATGGCCGTGCGTGCACCACCCACAATGACTACGCTATCCAGCTGCATATATGCTCCTTGTTAACAATACTCAGGCCATTGCATTACGGGGCCTTGCCCAGCAGCGAACGCGCGATCACCTCTTTCATGATCTCGGAGCTGCCGGCGTAAATCGTTTGTACCCGTGCATCCAGATAAAATCGTGAAATGGGGTACTCCTGGGTGTAGCCGTAGCCACCAAACAGCTGCAAGCAGCGATCAATCGCATGGCACTGCAGTTCGCTCAGCTGTAACTTGAGAATAGCCGCATCGGTGCTACTCATGGTGCCTTGTCGGTACCGTTCGACACACTGTTCAAAATAGGCTCTTGCCATTTCAAGCTGGGCTTTAATCTGCGCCAGCGTAAAGCGGGTATTTTGAAAGTCGGCGATTCGCTGGCCAAAGGCTTCCCGCTGGCTGACGTACTCAAGCGTTAGCGCTAGCGCACCTTCTATCGCCCCCAAAGCTTGGGCACCCACGCCCAAACGCTCCCGGGGCAGCTCTTGCATGAGGTAGCGAAACCCTTCGCCCTCTTCACCTAATAGCGCATTAGCAGGCAGTTTCAGTTGATCAAAAGCCAGCTCCGCCGTGTCGCTAGCGTGCTGGCCAATTTTTTTGATCGGCTTACCACGAGAAAAGCCGGGCAACGTGGTGTCCACTAAAAACAGCGAAACCCCTTTTGCGCCAGCGTAGGGGTCTGTTTTCGCGCACACGATAACCAGGTCGGCTACCTGACCATTGGTGATGAACAGTTTGCTACCGTTGAGCAGCCAACCATCGTCTATACGCGTGGC
The DNA here is from genome assembly GCF_024124725.1 of Halomonas sp. Ps84H-12. NCBI lineage: Bacteria > Pseudomonadati > Pseudomonadota > Gammaproteobacteria > Oceanospirillales > Halomonadaceae > Halomonas > Halomonas sp. Ps84H-12. The sequence continues at coordinate 58,144 of NZ_JAMXSJ010000022.1, forward strand.
TCGGGTTTTCATCGCCGCTAAATCACTGCCTGCGTGGGGTTCGCTCATGGCAATCGCTCCTAAGCAATCACCTTGCGCCATGCGCGGCAGCCATGTCTCTTTCTGTTCAGGCGACCCCAAGCTCTGCACATAGGGCATGACGATATTGGCGTGAATGTTGTAGGCACTGGCAAGGCCACCAAAACCTTGGCGAGATATCTCCTCCAGCGCGAGCTGGGTGACAGCAATGTCGGCCCCTGAACCGCCATACGCTTCCTCTAGATCAATGCCTAACAGTCCAGCGGCACCCAGCGCCTTCCATAAAGAACGCGGTATTTCTCCTGCGTCCTCCCACTGCGGGTAAAACGGCGCCACTTCCTGTGCTAAGCAGCGGGTAATCATGGTGTGAAAAAGCGCGTGTGTCTGCTCGTCCATCATGACTCCTTAAACTCTTGGCGCAGGTGGCGCTTTAAAATTTTCCCTGCCGTGCTTTTAGGCAACGCGTCAGTAAAGACTATCCGTTTAGGCACTTTATAGGGCGCCACAATGCTTTTGGTGTGATGAATCAGTTCCTGCTCGCTCGCCTCCTGCCCCTCTTTCAGCACCACCACTGCCGTAATCGCTTCAATCCACTTCTCATCCGGAAGGCCTATCACGGCGACCTCAGCAATCGCCGCGTGCTTAAACAGCGCCTCTTCCACTTCGCGGCTGGCCACCAACACACCGCCGGTGTTAATCACGTCTTTAATGCGATCAACAATGTATAAATAACCTGCCTCGTCGACATACCCCACATCGCCTGAGTGAAACCAACCGCCTTGAAACGCTTCAGCGGTCATCTCGGGCTTATCCCAGTAACCCACCATGAGTTGCGGCGAGCGATGAACAATTTCACCGTGTTCACCGGGGGCAACATCGTTTCCCTCTAAATCAACAATACGCGTCTCTACGGTGAGGATCGGGCGGCCCGCCGATGCCGGGCGCTCTGCATGCTCTTCTGGTCGCAGGACGGTCGCTAGGGGGGCTATTTCGCTTTGACCGTAGCAGTTGTACAGCCCGACACCGGTAAAGCGCTGCTGCATTTCTTCAAGTACTGGCACCGGCATAATAGAGGCACCGTAATAGGCTTTTTTCAGGGTAGAGAGGTCGTGCTGGCCGAACTGCGGATGGCGTAAGAGGCTAATCCATACCGTCGGCGGTGCAAAAAATGAGGTAATCTGGTGCTGAGCAATGGCGGCTAAGCAGCTGTCTGGCATTGGCGCTTCCAGGAGAATAACCGGGGCACCAAGCAGTAACGCGGGCATCAAAAACACGTGCATTTGTGCCGAGTGGTAAAGCGGCAACGCGGCCAACATCGCCTCACTGCTTTTAATATCCAGCTCTACCATGCACGCCATATACTCTGCCATTAACGCCTGATGGCTCATCATCGCGGCCTTGGGCGCGGCGGTCGTACCCGAGGTGTAGAGCAGCTGGGCAAGGCTACTCCCCTCTAGCGCCACGTCGGGCTCATTCCTGGAGTGGGACGACCCAACGCTGGCTAATACGTCGAAGGTGCTAGGCTCAACAGCATGCAAGGTGCCATTCACCGTCAGTGTGATTGACTGAGTGGCCTCGCGCACTTTGTCAGCAAGTGAGGCGTCACTCAGCACTCCCTTGGCGCCTGACTGCTGCAAAATGTAGCCAAGCTCCTCACTGCTCAGGGCAAAGTTGACCGGGACATGCACCAGCCCAGCCTTAACCGCTGCCAGCCAAGCAATCACATAGGCGTCTGAGTTTTTTCCGTATACCGCTAGTCGGTCACCCGGGACAAGCCCCGCCTCTAAAAGAGCGTTAGCCACTTGGTTAGCGGCCAAGTTGAGGGCTTGATAGCTCCATGAACGGTCAGCAAAGCGAAGCGCAAGCTGCTGGGGGTATTTGCGAGCGCTGCGGTTAAGCGCAGCGCCAATGGTATTACGGTGGATAGAGTTGGTAAGCGTCATGCTAAGTCCTTGTTGTTATGGTCTAAAAGGCTTCAGCGATGAATTAACCCGTTACCAATGGACAGACACTTTCTGACAGCGGCCGGAACGCTTCCTCTGCTGGGATAGTGCGCACGACGCGGAAAAGGTCATCTGCATCGGCCGACTCTTCTGGCGTTTTCACTTCGACGAGATACATATCATGCACCATACGGCCGTCTTCACGGATATAGCCATTTTTGGCAAAAATATCGTTAATCGGCGTCTCGGCCATCTGCTGTCGCACCGTCTGTGTATCGTCGGTACCCACCGCTGCAATGGCCTCTAGATAGTGGCGCGTGCTGGAATAAATCCCGGCGTGAACCATGGTCGGCATGCTGCCTGTGCGCTCACGAAAACGTTCTGCCCAGGCCCGGGTCTCTTCGTTAAGGTCGTAATACCAGGCCTTGGTAAACTGAAGTCCTTGCGCATTCTCAAGACCAATACTGCGGATATCGGTACTAAACAGCACCATACCTGCCAGCACCTGACCGGCCTGCGTAATACCAAACTCACCCGCTGTTTGTACGGCGTTAATGGTGTCGCCACCGGCATTGTTTAAGGCAATGACATCCGCTCCAGAGGCTTGCGCTTGTAACATGAACGATGAGAAATCGTTATTGGGGAATGGATGGCGAGCGCGGCCTACAATGGTTCCGCCATTTTCAGTCACTACACGTTCAACGTCCGCTTCTAGCGCATGCCCAAAAGAGTAGTCAGCGCTGAGTAGGTACCAGTTTTTATAGCCCTCTTGCGTAATCGCTTTGGCGGTACCATTGGACATTGCCCAGGTGTCGTAAACCCAGTGGATATGATTAGGCGAGCAGTGCTCATTGGTAACACCGGATGAAACCGCGCCATTCACTAGGCCCAGCTTATCGGCCTCTTGCAACAAACTTACTGCCGCTAATGTGACCGATGACGCCACCAAGCCTGAGACCATGTCGACTTTGCGCTCATCGATCCATTCACGTACGACGCTAGAGCCGACATCGGGACTATTTCGGTCATCGGCACTAAAGACAACGATATTGGCACCCTGCACGCTACCGCCAACATCTTCTATCGCCATATGAATGGCATCTTCGCCAAGCGGGCCGATGGGGTCACGGTAAACGCCTGACATATCAGCCAAATAGCCAATCCGAATCTCATTATCAGAGATGCCTTCATTGGCCGTTACTTGAGGCACGTAGACCGCTGTAAGCACCACTGCGGATAGTGCTGTCATTGCGAAGCGACGTGATAGCTGCATGATATATACCTGTCTATTGTTGTTATTAAGCCAGTATTTACTGTGCATTTATGCGATGAACCACCTGCATAGTAAAAGTAAACACTCGGCTTCTGTTTACCTAACAAGCCAGTTTTTTTGCAATTCGTGCCATTCGTACTGTATGTGAACGGTAGGAGCATTAGTGGTTGTGGGCCGCCAGCGTTACAATAGCGCTAATGAGACATGGCGGAGGAATACAGTTTGGCAAGCACTGAGGCCGATACGTTTTTACCCGAAGCACTGCAATTTCGCCCTTCGACGCCTTTAGTGGATATTGGCGCGAATTTGACCCACGAAAGTTTTCAGCGCGACCTGGGTGACGTGCTGGCGCGGGCCAAGGCGGCCAATGTCACGACGCTTATCGTGACCGGCACCGATGTCGCCCACGCTAAGCAGGCCGTGCAAATGGCGCAGCAGTACGCGGGGGTCTACGCAACGGCGGGCGTTCATCCCCATGATGCCAGTGGGTGGAATGACACGGTCGCCCAAGAAATGCGGCAGCTTTACCGTATGCCGGAGGTTGTGGCGGTTGGCGAGTGCGGGTTAGATTTTAATCGCAACTTTTCAACCCCAGAGCAGCAGGAGCGTGCGTTCGAGGCGCAGTTGGCTCTGGCAGCAGAAAGCGGCCTGCCGCTGTTTTTGCATGAGCGGGATGCTGGCAAGCGAATGCAAGACATACTGCGCAGTTGGCGAAATGATATTAGCCAGGCGGTTATACACTGCTTTACGGCAGACCAAGAGGCGCTGCATGGCTATCTTGATTTAGACCTGCACATTGGTTTGACGGGCTGGATATGCGATGAGCGCAGAGGCCATCACCTGCGCGACATGGTGCGCGATATACCGCTAGACCGCCTGATGGTAGAAACCGACTGCCCTTACCTACTGCCCCGCAATTTGCCTGCTAAATTGAAGGGACGCCGCCACGAACCAGCGCTACTGCCCTGGATTGTTAAAGAAATAGCCCGCTGGCATGACGTGAGTGATACCGAGCTTGGCGCGGCGACCACTCGCACCGCCCAGCATTTTTTCCGAATTGAAGCGGACGCTTAAAAGGAGCAACTGCGTGGCTGACTATCCTGGATTTATTGCCATTGAAATAGGCGAAGATAATGGCTTGCCGCTCTCTATTGCGTGGTCGTTACCCGACGGGCGAATCAAACAAACGCTGATCCAGCCGGACGACAGCTGGATCACCGAAGATAGCAATGTGATGGGCGCTTACAGCATTGAGGAGTTAGAGAGCCTAGGCGTCAGCCCTCTAGATGTGATTCGTGAATTAGAGAACGACCACTTCTCTGCCACGCTATACACCAGCGATAACGGCGAAGATGAGGCCGCGCTGGCGCGTTTGTTTGACACCTACGGCCTGGACCCTTTTGTAGAGCTGGCACCCGCAGGGGTACTTTACGATCAGATCAGCTCTAGTGAATGGCACCGCCTACGTAGCGAGATGTTTAACGACTTGGGCTTAGAGCCAATGCGTCCAGAGCACGAAGTTAAGGTGATGCTCACGTTGCACCAACAGCTTAATGAAAAAGATTAAGCGCTAACTTCAGTGGCTGCTAGCAGCGCTCTGCCTGCGGCTATTGCCTGTTCCAACGTATCGCCCTGCTGATAGTAGCGCGCCAAGGCTAAGTAAAACGCATTGGCGCGTTGCGGCAACCCTTCTGCTAAATAGCGCTGCGCCCGGGCAGCGACTCTCTGCGCAAAGGCATCTCGATCTACCTCTACTTCGCCCCCTAGGTTATCCACGCTCACGTGGAAGGTACGCCCGCAGGCCTGGGTGAATAGCTGTTCCAGCGCCTGAGGAGCAATTTCAGCATTTTCGAATGCTTGCTGCTCTTGGGCGTTACGGCCATCGGGCAAGTACCAATAGCCATAATCTTCTAACAGTCGCCTTTCTTTGCCCGCAATACACCAATGGCTGATTTCATGTAGCGCACTGGCAAAGTAACCACGCGCAAAAATGACCTGATGATAAGGCGTTTGATCGGTGGCTGGTCGATACAGCGGCTCATCGCCTCCTTTTATCAAACGCGTCTGGTAATGCGCCGCAAAGACGCCATCAAACAGCGCCATAATATCGCCCAGGGTCCAACGCTCTTGCTCTTCAATCACTATCTTGCCACTTTTCCCATGCATTTCGCGCAGTATACCCGCTGTGGCTTAGCCAGCTAAAGAGGAGACAGCAAAGCGCAGCGACTCCTGCTACTCTATCGGCCTTTCTTAGGTCTCTTGGCTAAAGGGGAGCCATACCTTGGGCGGCTTTACTAGCGATATCAAATCCATCTATTGGCCAGAAACTCGCACACTTGTTGCGCTGGCCTTGCCTATTTGCGGCGCTCAGCTAGCCCAGGCGGGCATGAGCGTTGTCGATGTCATGATGACAGGTAGACACAACGCAACGGACTTAGCCGCCGTATCAGTGGGCTCAAGCTTATGGATGCCGCTGATGCTGTTTATGACCGGCACGCTGATGGGGCTAACGCCGATCGTGGCGCACTTATTAGGCGGCCAGCGCAATAACGATATACGCCCAGCCGTACATCAAGCCCTTTGGGTGGCGTTGGCATTAGGCATCATTGCCGCAGGTTTATTATGGGTCGCCGTTACACCTATTTTTGAACTGATGAACGTTCCTCCTGGTGTTGCACAGGAGTCGGCGGCTTATCTAAGCGCCGTTGCTTTTGGAATGCCTGGGATCGCGCTTTTTCAAGCGTTACGCGCCTTTTCAGATGGCATGAATCATACTCGCCCTGCTCTCTGGATCAGCCTTGTGGGCCTTGCCGTTAACATCCCCTTTAACTATTTGCTCATTTACGGTGGTGATGGCCTAGTCAATCTATTGGGTGCTGGCATCCCTAATAGCTTGCAACAGCTACCGGCGCTGGGGGCTTTTGGCTGCGGTATTGCCACCGCTATTTCGATGTGGACAATGGCCATCGCGATGGCGCTTTATACAAGGCGCGGAAACACCTACCGCAGCGTTTCACTTTGGGAGCAGCTTACGCCGCCACAATGGGCGGGCATTCGTGAACTTGTGGTGGTGGGTGTGCCTATCGGCGTCGCGATTTTTGTTGAAGTCACTCTATTTACTCTGATCGCGCTGTTTATAGCCAGCTTTGGAGAAGTTACTGTAGGTGCGCACCAAATCGCCCTCAGTTACACCACCATTCTGTTTATGCTGCCCATGTCGTTAAGCATGGCGTTGACCGTTCGAGTAGGTAATACGCTGGGCCAGCGACGCTTAGCCATGGCACGTAAAGTTGCCTGGAATGGCATTACGATTAGCATTATCGTCGCGGCTATCAACAGCACGCTATTATGGTTTACGGCCGCTCCGGTGATTTCACTCTACACATCCAATACTGAGATCCAGGCATTAGCATTAACCATTATCGCGTTAGCGGTTGTTTTTCAGCTGTCGGATTCTTTGCAGGTGAATTTGGCAGGGGCACTACGCGGCTATAAAGACACGCGCATCGTCATGGTCATCACCGTGCTCTCTTATTGGATTGTGGGCTTAGGGGGCGGCCACTGGTTAGGAACCTATGGCTTGGGAGGTGTGTCTGAACCAATGGGTGTACACGGTTACTGGATTGGGCTGATTGCTGGTCTCAGCACAGCCGCTATATTGCTGGCTTGGCGATTAAAAACGATCAGCCAACAGGAGTCCCCAAGCAACGTTACGGCAAGTGGCTAGCCGCTTCGGCGAGCCTATTTCTGGTGGGATGTGGTGACAACAGCGCCGACCAAGCCTGGCGCAGCAGTCTGAACAGTGGCTGACCCACGTCAATCAATTAATTGACGTTCACCCTATTTCCTCCCCTGAGGCTATTACGGTCTATCAAACTTCGTGGCTCTCTATGAGTAACCCTGAGGCACCTTGGCTACAATTTCAGAATGCTTTGGAGGAGCGCCAGCAACTAAAAGGGCATTTTCTGCCTGTGATGTCGATTAAAAACCATGTTTACGCTTAACCTGGCGCTCAAGCTGTGCTATTGGTGAAGGTAGCGGCAGGCGGTGTTCACTGTCTGCCAATGTCGTGACCACGCAGTACAAGGAGGGACACCATGGGCGCACCCCTGTCAACTCGCTCTGCCCAGGTCATCGACCTGGAAACCGTGCGTCAGCGTCAGCAGGCGCGAAAGTGTTTAGTTCGTTTAGCACCAGAGCTAGATGGCTTAGAGATGGTCTACCAGCTCGCTGCGAGTCCCGACACCTACTACGGCCTGCCCATTCTTGCCTGGGGGCTTAGGGAAGATGGCAACGTTGTGGGGCTTGTTCCTTGGATGGAGTCGCTGGCGGCCTGCCATGAGCTGGATAGCCATGAAAGTGGTTTCTTCGTCGGCTACCGAGACCCTGAAACCGACGAAATTTTCGAGCTTCCCCCTGACCATAAGTACGATGAGCTAAACGCCGCTGCCAGCTATTTTGAGTATGAGGCTTCTAGCGAAATTACGCTGATTCAACAGCTTCCTGATACTTTGGGCACACATGCACTCTGCATGAACCACCCTAATGCGCCATGGCACATGAAGCCTGTGTACGGATGGCGGCTGTATAGTGATGGCAGCATAGAAGCAATGGTGGCAGACGAGCAAAAAGCCACCATGACCCCCATTTTACTGGGCGACAAGTGCTTGTACGACGCGCATTCTCGGCATCAAACCGTCTATTTCTTCCAACGCCATATTGCTAATCGCATTCTGGAAGAGGATCCAGCCACGCTTGAGGCACTCGCCATGATGGTAGTGCCGAGTAGTGATCACGCTTAGCGATAATAGGCAAGGCGCTACACCCTTAGTCGTTGAGCGCCTTGCTTTGGCTCCACAAGATCACGCTAAGCGGATAAAGTAGACGTACTGATCGTCTGCGATATTTTTATCTATCAGCTCGTGCCCTAAAAATTGACAAAATTTTGGCACATCGCGCGTAGTCGCAGGGTCGGTTGCCACGACCTTCAATACTTGGCCTGCCGTCATATCACGGACTTTATTATGCATCAGCATAATAGGCTCAGGGCAATACAGCCCGGTGGTATCTAGTTCAGCGTTAAACGCGTTGTGGTCATCGGTATTATCAGTCATCGACTCTCTCGGTTAGGAAACAGACACTATGATAAAAATCATCATTGAACGGCGCATTATGCCCGGTTTAGAGGACGAATATGAACAAGCAGCGCGCGAAGCAATGCGTGTGTCACTGGGCGTTAGAGGCTTCGTTGGTGGTGAAACCTTGGTTGAGCTTGGCCACACAGACCGCCGTTTAATGATTACCAAATGGCGCGACTTGCGCGCTTGGAAAGAGTGGCACGCCAGTGAAGAGCGCGCCATGGCAATGCAGCGTATTTTACCGCTACTTACCGAAGACGAAACCATCCGCATTTATGAGCCAGGCTACTAGCCAGCGGCGGATACCTGCCCAGGTTAGTGAGCCAGCCTAACGTATACCGTCACCTCTTCCCGATCATGGTAGAGGTGGCGACAACGAATAGTGGCCCCTACGCCCGCTGTCGCTAACGCTTCTTCTAGCGTTGCCAAACAGCGAGTTACTTCATCCCAGCGCTTTTTCATCGGCAGCTTGAGGTTAAAAATGGCCTCCCGGCACCACTTGCGCGTCAGCCAGCGCTCAACCATGGCCAAGACCCGCACTGGCTTGTCGACGATGTCACACACCAGCCAGTCCAAACGCTGGGGCGGCTCCCAGGTAAAGCCATCTTCACGTAGGTGATCGATCTGCCCGGTGGCCATGAGCTGTTTGTCCATTGGGCCGTTATCGATGGCATAGACATACATACCGCGCTGCACAAGCTGCCATGTCCAGCCACCTGGCGCTGCGCCTAAATCAGCCGCCTGCATATGCGTAGCTAGGCGCTCGTCCCACTCTCCTCGGGGGATAAACTCGTGCCAGGCTTCTTCGAGCTTCAACGTTGAACGGCTAGGTGCTCTGGATGGAAAACGCAGGCGACGAATTCCGTTAATTAACTCACTGCGGTTATCGGGAAAGCTCATGCCTAGCTGCACACGATCACCGTCTGTCCAAAAAATATGCAAGCGGCGAGCCCCCGCCTTACCCCGTAATGCACCACGCTTTTTCAACATACTCTGAAGAGGTTTTGTCAGCGCTTTAATTAATCCGGCTAGCGCTTTGCCATCATTAGTATCCGGCGTTTCGTGCCAAATTTCTTCAAAGCTCCAGCGGCTTGCTTTGACCTGATCTAAAATCGCCGTAAGCCGATCATCCCGAGACAGGGTCAACGCGGGCAGCGCTGCTAAACTTTGCCTCGCAAATATGAGCCGTTTAAAGGCTGCCTGACGGTGTAAATCATTTATCGCCTCGCCATCATGGCGCGTTAAACTTACCCAGCCTTCACCTTGCATCGGCTCACAGGGGACCCCCTGTTGCTTCGCATGGTGCTGCATCTCTGCCAACGCATCGTGTTCAAAACCTGGCCGGCAGTAAACAAGCCATGACGTGGGTACCGTGTCACTCACCTTTCACCTCTAACATAATCTGCAACCCATAAACGCGATATAACAGCTTGCTCGCGTAGCGGCCTGCATCATAGCACTTTATGCGCACCTCACTCTAAGCGCGTCGTCTTTTCGTTCGAAGTGTCGTACACTACTAGCTTGATATCTTGACAGTCCTTTCTTTATGGAGAGGGCTTTTTTTATGTCATTCAACACCATTTGTATAACGACGCAACCAGCCTTTTGCTACTGCGTTTGCCAAGGAGAGCATCATGGGGCAGCGACCTCCCCTTATAATCAATCGGCTTGATGCAGACCGCTTGCAGCGCCTGATTGATGCAGCGACTGAAAAGGATCAAATGGTGGCTGAGCTGTTACAAGATGAGCTTAGTCACGGGGAAATAGTCAATCCCGAAGAGATTCCTGATAACGTTGTGAGCATGAATAGCCAAATTCAGTTTACCGATCTCACCCGTAATCAGCAGATGGTACGTACACTGGTTTACCCGCACTCTCTCGGTAACACCGAAGATGCCATCTCCATTATGGCCCCCATCGGTGCTAGTCTTTTAGGTGTGAAGGTAGGCGATACTATCGATTGGCCACTGCCTAACCAACAGGCAACCCGTTTACGGGTAGACGCCATTCTATGGCAGCCTGAACGCGAGAAACAGTACCACCGCTAATCGTTTAGTAACCTATTTAGCCGCCCCTAACGGGCGGCTTTTTATTGCCGATCCCCCCGGACGGAGCATGCCCACAGCAAAAAGCCCCGAACATGCTGTGTTCGGGGCTTTTCTTCGGCGCAACAAAAAACCCAGCCAAACGGCTGGGTTTTTTGCGGTATAAGTGCCTGACGATGACCTACTCTCGCATGGGGAGACCCCACACTACCATCGGCGCTAAGCGGTTTCACTGCTGAGTTCGGCATGGGATCAGGTGGTTCACGCGTGCTATGGTCGTCAGGCGTAACTGTAAATGCATACCATGCTGTGTTTTGTGTGCGTCTCTTACCAAGCCGTTTGATCGGCTCAGTACACGTATCCGGTTATCCGAGTGTTTTCACACTCATCGTTATCACTGCGACCAGACCCCTTGGGTGTTATAGGGTCAAGCCTCACGGGCCATTAGTACACGTTAGCTCAACGCCTTGCAGCGCTTCCACACCGTGCCTATCAACCAGCTGGTCTCGCTGGGC
>NZ_JAMXSJ010000023.1:0-67375 GCF_024124725.1 Halomonas sp. Ps84H-12
GGGAGGGATCATCAGACGTCAGCCGAGGCCATAGTAAGTGCCGGTTCACCGCGGCACCAAGGGCCGAACATGAAGAACCGCGAGTAGGCGATAACGTCTCGAGGATCGATCATGAAGACAGACCATGGCGCTAACACCGTCACTCACCCAGAGGGGCAGGGGCAGTACCCCGCGTCCCAGCCGGTGAGCGTCGAGACGATCCCGGCGTCGCTATCGTGGACGAAAGCGGAGTCAGCCTCGCTCATGGAGCGGGTCATTGACCCGGAGAACATGCAGCGGGCTTACCGTAAGATGGTTGCCAACAAAGGCGCACCGGGTGTCGATAGCATGACGGTGCACCAGTTAGCGGGCCACCTAAAGCAGTACTGGCCAACGCTGCGCGAGCGGCTATTGGCCGATGCGTATCACCCTAGCCCGACCCGAGCCGCCGTCATCCCCAAACCCAAGGGTGGGACACGGCAGCTCGGCATTCCCACGGTTACCGACCGATTGATCCAGCAAGCGCTGTCACAAGTGCTCATGCCGATCTTCGACCCGAGCTTCTCCGAGTCAAGTTACGGCTACCGCCCCAGGCGCAGCGCTAAGCAGGCCGTCTCGGCCATGAAGGCCCACGTCACCGCCGGCCACCGCTGGGTAGTCGACCTTGACCTGGAAGCCTTCTTCGACCGAGTGAACCACGACCTACTGATGGCACGGGTCGCGCGGCGCGTTAACGACAAGCGCGTGCTGCGTCTGATCCGCCGCTACCTGGAGGCGGGCATGTTCCAGAACGGCTTGCCTACGCCGAGACGGCAGGGGACGCCCCAAGGCGGGCCCCTCAGCCCGCTGCTGGCGAACATCTTGCTGGACGACATGGACAAGGAGCTGGAACGTCGAGGCCACCGCTTCTGCCGCTACGCCGATGACGTGCAGGTGTATGTCAAAAGCTGGCGGGCAGGCGAGCGTGTTATGGACAGCTTGAGTGAGTATCTCGAGAAATCACTTCGGCTGACGGTCAACCGCCGCAAAAGTGCAGTGGATCGGCCATGGAAACGCGGCTATCTGGGCTACAGTCTCACTCGGCACAAGCAGCCGAAACTGACGCTAGCCAAGACCAGCCTGAAGCGTATGATGCAGCGTGTCCGTGAGATACTGAAGCGTGGTAAGGGGCGTAACATCCAACGGGTAATCGAAGGGTTGAGGCCAGTCCTACGAGGATGGGCCAACTACTTCAGCTTCGTTGATGTGAAGCGCCCGCTGGAAGCACTGGATCAATGGATACGTCGCCGCTTACGCGGCCTGCTCTGGCGGCAATGGAAGCGCCGAGCGACCCGGCGGCGGAAACTCCGAGGCCTAGGTCTGGACGCGTACCGTGCTTGGAAATCGGCGGGTAATGGGCGAGGGCCCTGGTGGAACGCCGGAGCCTCGCACATGAATCAGGCCCTACCTAGAAAGTGGTTTTATGATCAGGGCCTGATATCGATACTGGATACGGTAAGATGGCTCAAACGTTGTTCATGAACCGCCGTGGTACGGAACCGTATGCCCGGTGGTGTGAGAGGACAGGGGAGGCGACTCCCCTTCCTACTCGATTGCGGCGTGATTATGTATCGTTGGCTACCTTCCCATAAGAGGGTGCTGGCATGTTATTATCGAGAATTGTTTTGATGCGAGGATGCTTTCATGGGTGTTGTGGCCAAGCGGTCGTCAATGATCTTTTACTCGGGTAGTGATGATCATTTCAGTCATCGAGTGCGCATTGTTCTGGCTGAAAAAGGAGTAGCGGTCGACATCGTCGATGTCGCTGAGGAGCAGCCGCCTGAAGAGTTAGCAGACCTCAATCCGTACAACAGCGTTCCGACGCTGCTGGATCGTGACTTGGTGCTTTATGAATCCAAGGTAATGATGGAATATCTGGATGAGCGTTTTCCTCATCCGCCCTTGCTGCCGGTCTATCCTGTAGCGCGTGCTCAAAGCCGTCTGTGGATGCATCGCATTGAGCGCGAATGGTGCCCGATGTTAGAGCAGATTCGCACCGGTGGTAAGAAAGAGGCCGATAAGGCACGTAAAGAGCTGCGTGAAAGTCTCATTGGCATTTCGCCCATCTTTGAAGATATGCCTTACTTCATGAGTGAAGAGTTTACGCTGGTAGATTGCTGTTTGGCACCGATCCTGTGGCGTTTACCTGAGCTGAATATTGAGTTGCCCGAGAAGCAAGTGAAGCCGCTGTTAGGTTACATGTCGCGGGTATTTGAGCGCGAAGCGTTTAAAGAATCTTTGAATGAGCGTGAAAAAGAGATGCGCGCTTGAGTTCATTCGGCCTCTTAGCTCTGTGGGCAAGAGGCCATATTTGTTAGGAGGAGGGAGTCTTATGAAATCGAGCCGTCCCTATCTCGCCCGAGCCCTCTATGAGTGGCTGTTAGACAATGAATTAACGCCCTACCTCGTGGTTGACGCCACGCAGCCTGGGGTGGAAGTACCAAGGCAATTTGTTCAGAATGGGCAAATTGTGCTCAATGTAGCGCCGACGGCGGTGCGTGACCTGTTTATGGAAAATCAGGCGATTGGTTTTAATGCTCGATTTGGTGGCCAGCCTATGCAGGTGATGATCCCAACGCCTGCGCTTATCGCTATCTACGCCCGTGAGAATGGTGCGGGTATGGTGTTCGGTCACGAGCCTGAGCTTGATGCTGCTGGGTTTGAAGAGCAGGATGATGAAGCTGGAGAAGCAGGCACTGACACAGAATCGGCAAAGCCTGAGCTGACGCTCACTGAGCCAGCCTCTGAGCAAGCGTCCAGCCAGTCGTCTGATAAGGCGTCTGGCGATGACAAGCCCAAGAAAAAACCGACGCTGCGCGTTGTGAAGTAATCAGTCAGATAGCAGTCTCGGTAGCCAAATACAAAACAGCCTCGCCAACTATTTGGCGAGGCTGTTTTCTAGCATCTAGGTGTTAGTCAAGGTAGTCAAAAACCTTAACAATGCGTTGCACGCCACCTACGGAGGAGGCTGCATTCACAATGCGGTCTGCCTCTTCCCGAGTCACCATGCCCATTAAATAGACACTGGCGTTTTCCGTGGTGACCTTCAGTTTGGAAGAGTCAATGCGGTCATTCGTTGCCAGGTAGCTTATGACATTGGTGGTCAGCCACGTATCTGTTAGCCGCTGGGTGGCGGGCAGGTTGGCGGCGACGGTAAGCTCATTATGAACTTTGTCCACGCCGCGTAAGTTCGATGCAACGTTACCCGCCATGTTTTTCAGCTCTTCGCTTGGTACCTGTCCAACTAGCAGCAGCGTTCCGTTATAGCTGTGGGCGCGAATGCGTGCATCGCCTAGGCGGGCATCGGCACGAGCTAGCGCGCGCGCTACTTCGCGTTCAATCGTGGCGTCGACAGCTTCTACGTCATTGCTACGCTGGCCGTAGTTAGAGGGGTTTGAGGCGCTATTGTTGGCGCAACCGCTTAGTGCTATCACGCCGCAGAGCGTGGCAGCCAATAGTGTTTTGGATGAAAAGTGCAGGGCCATGAGGATGACTCCTTGATCAGTAATTATTCGCAAGGCGTGCGCTATTACTCAGCGCCACCAAACAGCTGTTCGTCAATTAAATCACAAAGGCAGTGAATAACGAGTAAATGAACTTCTTGGATGCGTGCGGTAGAGGTGGCGGGAACACGGATCTCGCAGTCGTCTTGCCCCAGTAAAGAGGCCATATTACCGCCGTCACGCCCGGTTAGTGCTACTACGGTCATGTCGCGGTCGTGAGCCGCTTGGATCGCTTGTACAACGTTAGCGGAGTTGCCGCTAGTTGAAATAGCCAGCAGTACGTCGCCTGGCTGGCCCAGTGCGCGAATTTGCTTGGAGAACACCTCATTATAGCTATAGTCATTAGCAATAGATGTCAGGGTCGAGGTGTCGGTAGTTAGTGCTAAAGCAGGCAGGCTAGGGCGCTCACGCTCAAAACGGTTCAGTAACTCAGAAGAAAAATGCTGACTGTCACCGGCGCTGCCGCCGTTACCACACGCAAGAATTTTCCCTTCATTAACCAGACACTGCACCATCATTTGGCTGGCGACTTCAATAAAAGGAGGCAGTACTTCGCTGGCATAGGTTTTGGTATCAATGCTGGCATTGAAATGGCTGAGTATACGGGATTGAAAGTCCATCAGGGCTTCCTAGTTAAGAGTATTAATAAGCGTCAAAAGCCGCTTGCTCCCAATGAAACTCGAGAGTGGGCGGTGTGCCTGTAATGGCTAGGATATCAAAGCGGCAGGGGCAAGAGAGGTTATGTCGCGCAATATAGAGCGATGCCGCACGAATTAAACGACGCCGCTTCTGCGCGTTCACCATTTCCAAGGGGTGCCCATGGCGCGTTGTGGCGCGATGTTTGACCTCGACA
The DNA here is from genome assembly GCF_024124725.1 of Halomonas sp. Ps84H-12. Classification (NCBI taxonomy): domain Bacteria; kingdom Pseudomonadati; phylum Pseudomonadota; class Gammaproteobacteria; order Oceanospirillales; family Halomonadaceae; genus Halomonas; species Halomonas sp. Ps84H-12. The sequence continues at coordinate 4,375 of NZ_JAMXSJ010000023.1, forward strand.
AAGACCAAAATATCCTGGTCATACATCACAAGATCAAGCTCTCCGCCTTTTACATGGTGATTGTTGGTGACCAGGCGAAGGCCGTGCTGCTGCAGCCATTGAGCGGCTAACCGCTCAATGGCTGCACCTCGATAACGGGCAGTTTGGGGATTATTGCTCATTACCCAGTAGGCCAGGAATTAAAATGGGTGACGGTGTGCCATTTTGAAACTTGGCCCAGGGCAGTTCGCGGTGGATGCGGCCATCATTTGATAGCGATAACGTCCCAGTGCTGCCGTTTAAACCGTTTAGGCTGGACAGGTCCGACATCCGTTTAGCAAGTTCATAAGCATCAACACCCATAGCCATCAAGCGGAACATCGAGGCATCTGCCTCATCGCGCAACTGCTGGTAGGTAGGGTAAAAAGGTAGTACCTCTTCTCCGCCTACTGCAGCATCTGGAATTTGCCAGGGAATGTCCATGAACATCACATCGTTCAGATCCTGATCCAAGCGCGTTTGCAGCCGGCCTTCATGTAGGTGCGAGGTGGCGTAGATGGGCAGGTCAGGAGCGTAGTAATAATCCAGCGTGGGCGGCACCTGGCGTGCGTAATCGGGAAGCGCTAGTAGGAAGAGGGCGTCAATGTTGCCAAGGCGGGCGCGCTCGCCGCTAACATTCAGCGCGGTTTGCACAGCGTTGGAAACTGGGCTGCTCGGATTGTAGCGCACTGCATTCGTCACCTCGCCACCCAGGCGCTGAAACTCGTTCCAGAAGGCTTCACCAACTCGGCGGCCCCAGTCATTATCCGGCACCATCACCGACATTTGGCGCTGGCCATCCTGATAAGCACGGCGCGCTGCCTGCCGGGCTTCACCTTCTGCAGATAAGCCGTACTGCAGTAGACGTTGTGCTTGGTTGTTGGCACCGCTGCCATAGTTCAGCGCTAGTGTAGGCAGGGGTACGCTGTCACGCTGCTCAAGCTGAGACACCTGATCCTTATCGAGCGGGCCAATCATTAGCTGGGCATTCATTTGCTGAGCGCGGCTATACAGTTCGTCGAGCGAGTACTGGGCAGCATCGATAAAACTTAACTGAACGCCGTCAGCACTAATCTCGTTATGGCGGCGTATGGCGGCGGCAAGTGTATTGGCAACGCTGCTTAGCGGGCCAGATTCCGGTAGTGCAACCACAATACGGCGAATTTCGGTGCCCTCAAGTTCAGGTAAGGTGACTTGAACTTGCCCCGGCTGCTGATCAAGCGTTTGCTGTGCCCACTGTTGGCGCTCAGCAAGGGTTTGCTGCTGATTTGCCTGCATAGGTAGCTCATCGTCCAAGACTTGTGTTGCGCGCAACACGGCGCGTGGGTCGTTTAACCCGCGAGCAAGCTCTGAAAATAGCATGGCCCAGCGCACGCGATCGGCGTCGTTAAGCAGCGTTTCATCAATGCTGCTGGCGGTATCAAAGGCGTTTTCACGCTGGCCCTGGCGGGCCAAAATATTGGCGGCTTCCAGACGTGTGCGAGCGGCCTGCTCTGGGGCTTGCTGTTCGGCTTGACTGAGCAAGCGGCCGGCATCCTGGTCGGGTACTCGGTCAACCACGCTCGGCGGTTGCATGGCGCACCCGGTGATGAGAAGTGCCATGAAGGCAGTGGCCAACAGGCCACGAAGTGACTGTTTCATGTATCCTTCCTTAGTTTCCATTTGCGCTGTCGCGGTCTATCAGCAGGTTAGCGTGGTTTTCCATAAGCATAGCGCACCGTCAGGGCAAGCCATTAACAAATCGGGAGTCACGATGACACACCAACATCCGGGTACATTGTACGTGGTTGCCACGCCAATTGGGAATTTGGACGACTTAACGCCGCGTGCTGCTCGGGTATTAGCCGATGTATCGCGTATTGCGGCGGAAGATACGCGACATAGCGCGCGGCTGCTTGCCCACTTAGGGGTGAATACGCCGATGATATCGCTACACGAGCACAACGAAGCCCAGCGGGTGGATACGCTGGATGGCTACTTAGCGGCTGGCGAGAGTATCGCGCTGATCAGTGACGCCGGTACGCCACTGATTTGTGACCCTGGGTTTGTGCTAGTGCGTGAGCTGCGCGCTAGAGGGCGGCCCATTGTTCCGCTGCCTGGGGCGTGTGCGCTGGTCACCGCGCTTTCTGGAGCGGGGCTGCCCACCGACCGCTTTACGTTTGGGGGCTTTCTGCCCGCTAAACCCAGCGCTCGCCGCCAAGCGTTGGAGAAGTGGCAGAGCCGTGAAGAAACGTTGGTATTTTACGAGTCGCCCCACCGCATTGTGCATACGCTTGAGGCGCTATGTGAGCAAATGCCTGAGCGCACGGTGGTGCTGGCACGAGAGTTGACCAAAACCTTTGAAACATTTCTTCAGGGATCGCCGGCAGTGCTTCGTGATCAGCTCGCTGAAGATCCTAACCAGAGCCGGGGTGAGTTTGTAGTAATTATTTCTGGTGCCCCTCCGGCGGTGCAGGGGGATGAACAGTCGATAAATGCCAATGAGCTGTTAGCCGCTCTGCTGGCAGAGGGCGTGGGTGTCAAGCAGGGGGCCTCGATTGCTGCCAAAATGCTAGGCGGGCGTAAGCAGGGGTGGTACGCCCGATTGCAGGCAATGAAAGGTCAGCATTGAGGCGAACGCAGGGCGCTGGTATGCTTGCCGCCGGAGTTGGCCAGACAGTCGCCGCTAGTGTGCTCGCAAAGGCCGCTAGGGGAGGAAAGTCCGGGCTCCATAGGGCAGAGTGCCAGGTAACGCCTGGGCGGCGTAAGCCGACGGAAAGTGCAGCAGAGAGTAGACCGCCTAAGTCCCTGAAATAAACCTCAGGGGCCGGTAAGGGTGAAAGGGTGCGGTAAGAGCGCACCGCGCGCCTGGCAACAGTGCGTGGCATGGTAAACCCCACTCGGAGCAAGACCAAATAGGGACCCAACGGCGTGGCCCGCGCTGGGTCCGGGTAGGTTGCTTGAGCGCTGCGGTGACGCAGCGCCTAGAGGAATGACTGTCCACGACAGAACCCGGCTTATCGGCCGACTCCCCATTTCCATGAAAGGCGTGCCAAGCACGCCTTCCCAAATTATGTGTGAGAGTAACATGCCTTCTGCTGACGCTGATCAGGTCACCCGTTTTCGTCATACCAGCGTTTTATTGGAAGGAGCGGTAGATGCACTGGTCCATGATTCTGAAGGTATCTACCTAGATGGTACCTTTGGCCGTGGCGGTCACTCCCGGTTAATTCTTTCGCGTTTAAGCGAGCAGGGTCGCTTATTGGCCATGGATCGCGACCCGCAGGCCATTGCCGCCGCTGCTGAGATAGAAGACTCCCGTTTCCACATTACTCAGCGTGAATTTGCTCACTTGGCTGAATTTGCCAAAGAGCAGGGGGTCTACGGCAAACTCTCTGGTGTTTTGCTGGATGTGGGCGTCTCATCCCCGCAGCTTGATGATCCTGAGCGCGGTTTTAGCTTTATGCGCAACGGCCCGTTAGATATGCGCATGGACCCCACGCAAGGGGAAAGTGCCGCCGAGTTTTTGGCGCGAGCCAGTGAAGCCGATATTGCCAACGTCTTTAAAACCTACGGTGAGGAGCGCTACGCCAAGCGCCTAGCTAACGCCGTGGTGAAACGACGCGTGGAGAAGCCTTTTACCCACACGGTGGATTTGGCGGAGGTGCTGAAAGCCGCCCACCCAGCATGGGAAAAAGGTCGGCACCCGGCGACCAAAGCGTTTCAGGGGCTGCGTATTTATCTTAATGGGGAACTTGACCAGCTAGATGCCGCCTTAGAGGCAGCGCTTGAAGCGCTAGCGCCGGGCGGTCATCTAGTGGTCATCAGCTTTCACTCCTTGGAAGATCGCCGTGTGAAGCGGTTTATCCGCCATCATGTGCGCGGTGACACCCACTTGCCACGGGGTGTGCCCATTCGTGATGATCAGTTGAATCGTCGCCTTGAAGCATTGGGCAAAGGCAGTCGCCCGAGCGACGAGGAAGTGGATGCTAACCCCCGCGCGCGTAGTGCCGTTATGCGGGCGGCCCGTAAGCGAGGCTAACAATGAGCATTGAACGGCTAGAGCATTGGGCTTCCACGCTGAGGGCGGAGTGGCCGTTTAAACTGCGCCTTCGCCTGTGGCCCATCACCATGATTGTGCTGTTTTTTGCCTGTTTATTGACCGGCTTAGCAGTAGTGATCACCACCCATATGACGCGGGTGCAGTTTGCTGAGCTTCAGCGGTTAGAGCAGGAAGAAAACCAGCTCCAGACCGAGTGGGGCCAACTGCTGTTGGAAGAAGCGGCTTGGGCAACGCCAGCCCGCATTGAACAAATTGCCACGGAACGGCTAGAGATGCGTATTCCTGACGTAAATGATGTCGAGGTGATTCGGCCATGAAGCGTGAAGGTCGGGGAGGGAAGTCCCGCCAATATCCTATCGCGCCGCCGCTTGCTGGTGGACGCTTTTTCTTTATTTTGTTAGCAGTTGGTCTCGCCTCTGCCATTTTGATTGGGCGAATTACACTGCTACAGGTGATTGATCGCCCATTTTTGCAGAGCCAGGGTGATGCCCGCACGCTGCGCCATGAAGCTATTCCTGCTCACCGCGGAATGATCACTGACCGTAACGGCGAGCCACTGGCAATATCCACGCCGGTCGTGACGCTTTGGGCGAACCCTCAAGAGTTGCCTACAGACGCCATCCAGCGTGTCATGCTGGCGCAGGCGCTGGGGATGTCACTGGATGACTTCGAATCCCGGGTGGCGCGCTACAGTAGCCGAGAATTCATGTATTTGCGCCGACAGATGACCCCAGACGCTGCGCAGCGCATCCTCGATCTGCGCACGCCGGGTGTCTATCCACAGCGTGAATACAAGCGCTACTACCCGGCTGGAGAGGTGGCGGCCCAAATACTCGGCGTCACCAACGTAGACGACGTCGGTCAGGAGGGCTTAGAGCTCGCTTATCAGCCCTATCTAGCGGGTCACCCGGGGCAGCGTCGTGTCATCAAAGACCGGCGCGGTCGGCTGGTGCGAGAGCTGGGCGTGATTCGTGAAGCGCAGCCAGGCGGAGAGCTGACCCTGGCGATTGATCAGCGTATCCAGTACATGGCATATCGCGAATTGCGCGCTGCAGTGGCTGAACATCAAGCAGATGGTGGTGTTTTGGTCATGATGGATGCCCGTACAGGTGAAGTCCTGGCAATGGCCAATCTGCCGTCTTACAACCCCAATAACCGAGCGGGCTTAGATCCTCGTGGTTTGCGTAATCAAGCGCTGGTGGATGTATTCGAGCCTGGTTCGGTCATGAAGCCGTTAGCCATGGCAGCGGTGCTTGAAAGCGGTATTGTTGGCCGCGATGCTGTGGTAGATACATCGCCTGGATGGATGAGGCTTGATCAATTTACGATCCGAGACTTCCGTAACTACGGTGAACTGGATCTCGCGGGTATTCTTGAAAAATCTTCTAACATTGGGATGTCTCGCTTGGCTCTGCAGCTAAGCGATACGGCTATTTGGGAGAAGTATAATCAGCTCGGTCTGGGGCAAAGCCCCGGAACAGGCTTTCCAGGCGAGTCTACGGGCAATCTACCGGCTCGGATTCGGTGGTCTAGAAGTGAGCGAGCAGCCCTCTCTTATGGGTATGGTTTATCGGTAACAGCCGTTCAGCTAGCCAGTGCTTATACTGCGTTGGCTAATAATGGTGAACGCTTACCCCCTTCGCTGTTAAGGTTGTCAGAGCCGCCCCAAGGTATCCCGGCCATTGAGCCGAGTGTTGCCAACGACTTACTAGAAATATTAGAAACCTCGGTTGGCGCCTATACAGGTGGGCGACGTGCCCGTGTAGAAGGGTATCGCGTTGGCGGAAAAACCGGCACCGTGCGTAAAACGGGCCAGCAAGGCTACGCCAATGATGCCTATCGCAGCGTCTTTGCGGGTATTGCGCCCATTTCGGACCCGCGTATCGTGACGGTGGTGATGATTGACCATCCCAAAGCAGGCGAATTTTATGGTGGAGCGGTAGCAGCGCCGGTGTTCTCTAGTGTCACCGGTAATGCGTTGCGGCTACTGGATGTGCCGCCTGACTACGAGGTCGAATAGTGTTTAAGGAGATGGCATGACCATATGCCCAGAACAGTTATGGAAAGCGTTGCACCACGTCTGGCCCAGCGCCAAGCTGCCAGCATTGCCTGACCTGCCTCAGCAGCTCAGTTTAAGAACGGATTCTCGCGCCCTGGCCGCTGGAGACGTGTTCGTGGCCGTGCCTGGTAGTCAGCGCGATGGACGCGAATATATCGAACAAGCGCTGGCCAAGGGTGCCTCGCTGGTGCTGGCTCACACCAAGGATAGCGACATAGGGCTAGAGGAACGGGTGTTATTTCTCCCCCATCTTTCGCTACGCCTAGGCGAATTAGGTCGAGCGCTATTTGATGTTCCTCGTGGTCTGGAGGTCATTGCTGTTACGGGAACGAACGGCAAAAGTTCGGTGACTCACTATGTGGCCGAGCTAAGTGAGCAGTTAGGCACCCAAGCGGGTGTGATTGGGACGCTGGGCGTGGGTCGGCCAGGTAAGCTGCTTGAGAGCGGTCTAACCACGCCAGGCCCGTTGGCACTGCAAGCAACACTAGGTGAGCTAGCGCGTCAGGGCGTTAAGCGCGTTGCGCTTGAAGCCTCTTCTCATGCGTTAGATCAGCAGCGTTTGGACGCAGTCGATGTCAACGTCGCGGTCTTCACCAATCTGACGCGAGATCATTTGGATTATCACGGCAGTATGGCGGCTTACGCGGCCGCTAAAGCCAAGCTGTTTAGACGCACCGAGCTATCTCTTGCGGTGGTCAATGGTGATGATCCTCTCGCTAAGTTGATGCTGGCGGGCTGCGATAGCGATGTACGCGTACTAGCGACAGGTACCGATGAGGCAGTGACGCTGCGCGTTTTAGATTGGCAGCCCCATGCCCTTGGGCAGCAGGCGCTGATAGCCACCCCAGAAGGCGAAAAAGTCCTGCGGCTAGGGCTCGTGGGGCGTTTCAACCTGGATAATGTACTACTTGCCATGGCCGTACTTTACGGATTAGGTGAGCCGCTGGATGCGATCTTTGAAGCAGCAGCAGTGCTTTCTCCTGTGCCGGGGCGCATGGCCTGCTACGGTGGTGATAACGCCCCTAGCGTGGTGGTAGATTATGCCCACACGCCAGATGCACTGCAGAGTGCGTTGGGTGCTTTGCGTGCCCATTTGGGCAGTCAAGGCAAGCTATGGTGCCTGTTTGGCTGCGGCGGTGAGCGGGATACAGGGAAGCGCGCTGAAATGGCGAAAGTAGCAGAGCAACTGGCTGATCACGTGGTCGTCACCGATGACAACCCACGCAGTGAGTCTGCCGAGCAGATTCGTCAGCAAATCCACGCAGGCTTTGCCGGTAGTGTGCCAGTAGATGATAGAGGTGACCGCCGACAAGCCATTCTTTACGCGGTTCATCAAGCCGCTCCTGACGATGTGATTCTCGTTGCAGGAAAAGGTCATGAAACCTATCAAGAGATAGACGGAGTTCGCCACCCTTATCAAGATGACGAGCAGGTGCTCCACGCCCTTGCCACACGGGGAACCCCCTGATGTGGGCGTTGGTAGAAGTAGCCGCCGCCCTTGGCTGCGATATCTCGGCTGAGAGCGCCAACTTGCCCATTTCAGCGGTAGTGACTGACACGCGTAAAATTGTGCCGGGCTGTCTATTTATCGCGCTAAAAGGGCCGCGCTTTGATGGCCATGAGTTTGTAGAGCATGCCAAAGAGCAAGGGGCCGCAGCAGCCCTGGTAGAGCGTGAGGTGGATAGCGCTCTACCTCAGTTGGTGTGCGCCGATACGCGGTTAGGACTTGGGCTGGTCGCGCGGGCTTGGCGTCAGCGCTTTATCCTGCCGCTGGTGGCGGTGACGGGTAATAGCGGTAAAACCACGGTAAAAGAGATGACTGCTGCGCTGTTAGCACCGCTAGGTTGCGTGCTGGCGACAGCAGGCAACTTGAATAACGATATTGGTGCGCCGTTAACCCTGCTGCGCTTATCGAGCGAACATCAAGCGGGCGTTATTGAGCTAGGCGCTAATCATTTAGGCGAGATCGCCTGGACTAGCCAGCTCACTGCACCGCAGGTCGCTATTATCACTAACGTGACTGGCGCTCATGTGGGCGAGTTTGGCGGCATGGGCCAAATTGCTCAGGCGAAGAGTGAAATTTTCTCGGGTCTTAGCGGTCATGGTACTGCCGTCATTAATAGGGATGACCGCTACTACGCTTTTTGGGCCGCCTGTGCTGCCCCTCGGCAAATTGTAAGCTATGGCTTACATGACGATGCGGACGTTCACGCGAGGGCACTTTCCTGCGACCCCCAGGGGCGGTATGCTTTCACGCTTGTTGCGCACGGCCAAATCATGGGTGAAGTGCAGTTGCCGCTTATCGGCAAACATAATGTCAGTAATGCCCTGGCCGCATCGGCAGCAGCGCTAGCGCTAGGAGTAACGCCAGAGCACGTCGTGACAGGATTAAGCTGTTTAACCTCGCTTTCGGGGCGGCTAAGCGTGGTGCCGGGGTTACGCAATGCAACGTTGTTGGATGACACTTACAATGCAAATCCAGGGGCGGTTAAAGCTGCCTTGGACGCGCTCGCGAGCTTCCCAGCGCCACGCTGGTGTGCACTCGGGGCAATAGGTGAGTTGGGTAGCGAGTCCCAAGCTTTACATGCAGAGATTGGCCGCTACGCCGCGTCGTTAGGCATCGATACGTTATTAACGTTTGGCGAGGCGGCGCGCGCGGCTTCAAGTGCCTTTGGTCGCGGGCAACACTTTGACGATCACGAGACGCTTGTGCGTCATGTTATTAATACTCTTCCGCCTAACACCACTCTGCTGGTGAAAGGGTCACGTAGTGCAGGCATGGAAACGGTCATTGCTGCGCTGCGTGCGGATGAAACAAGGTAAGCGCCGTTCATGTTACTTCACTTGGCGAATTTTTTAGCTCAATTCCAAACTGCGTTTCAGGTGTTCAATTATTTGACGCTGCGCGTCATTCTCGCCGCGCTCACCGCGCTGATGCTGTGCCTTTGGCTGGGGCCCTGGGTGATACGTCGCCTGGTCGAAGGGCAGATTGGCCAGGCCGTTCGCGACGACGGCCCACAGTCGCATCTTTCCAAAGCAGGTACGCCGACCATGGGCGGCGCCATGATCCTGCTGGCGATTGCGATCAGCACCTTGCTGTGGGGTGACCTGACCAACTATTACGTCTGGATCGTGCTGCTGGTGACGCTGGGCTTTGGCGCCATCGGGTGGGTCGACGATTATCGTAAAGTGGTTGAAAAGAACCCACGAGGCCTGCCTGCACGTTGGAAATATTTCTGGCAGTCGGTGGTCGGCCTGGGAGCCGCCATCATTCTGTACGCCACGGCCACCACGCCCGCCGAAACCAGTCTGCTCATTCCGCTGTTCAAGGACGTTGCGCTGTCGTTGGGCTTGTTCTACATCGTATTGAGCTACTTCGTCATCGTCGGCAGCTCCAACGCCGTCAACCTTACCGACGGTTTGGATGGCTTGGCGATTATGCCCACTGTGCTGGTGGCGATGGGGCTCTCTGTATTTGCTTATGCCAGCGGTAATGCGGTGTTTGCCAACTACCTGCATATCCCTTTTATCCACGGCACCGGCGAGTTAGCAGTATTTTGTGCCACCATCGCGGGTGCCGGTCTTGGCTTTTTATGGTTTAACACCTATCCCGCCCAGGTATTTATGGGCGACGTAGGTGCCCTTGCCCTAGGGGCTGCGTTAGGGGTAGTCGCGGTCATTGTCCGTCAAGAGATCGTGCTCTTTATCATGGGCGGTATTTTTGTACTGGAAACCGTCTCGGTGATCCTCCAGGTAGGCTCCTACAAACTAACTGGACGCCGCATCTTCCGCATGGCACCGCTACATCACCACTACGAGCTGAAAGGGTGGCCAGAGCCGCGGGTTATCGTGCGCTTCTGGATTATTACCGTGGTACTTGTGCTGCTAGGCTTGGCCACGCTCAAAGTTCGTTAATCAAAGAAACAGTAGGCGGCGCACAGGCCGCCTTTGGCGTATGGCAGAAGGAGCCACATGGTGCAGGTACCAAACGGATTTACGGTAGTCGTTGGGCTAGGGCTCTCTGGTCAGGCGATTTGCCGCCACCTTACCCAGCTGGGTAGGCCGTTTATGGTGGCTGACACCCGTGAAGCGCCGCCAGGGGTGGAGGCTTTTCGCCAAACGTACCCGGATGTTCAGGTGCATTGTGGCTCTCTGGCTGCTGTAGATTTTTGTCAGGCCTACGAGGTCGTGATTAGCCCAGGTGTAGATCCTCGCACGGCTGGTTTGGAGGGGCTGCTTGAGCGCCATAACCCTGCCACTGGCGAGCCCATGCTGGTAGGCGAAATCGCGCTGTTCAAACGTGCCGTGAAAGCACCCATTGCGGCCATTACGGGCTCCAATGCTAAGTCCACAGTGACGACGCTACTTGGCGAGATGGCTGCCGCATCTGGCATTAATGCCGCCGTGGGCGGCAATCTAGGTACACCCGCGCTTGATCTTCTGGCGCAACAGCCAGACGCCGACCTATACATCCTAGAGCTATCCAGCTTTCAGTTGGAAACCACGCCCTCTTTAGGCGCGGCCTCGGCGGCCTTCTTAAATCTCTGCGATGACCATCTAGATCGCCACGGCGATCTAGAGGGCTACCGACAGGCCAAGCAGCGTATTTTTATCGGCGCAGAGCACGCCGTGGTGAATGCTGACGATCCGCAAACATGGCCGGATCAGCCGCTAGAGCATATCGAGCACTTTGGGGTGCATACTCCCCGTGATGCTGCGTGGGGACTGGTCGAGCAACAGGGCCATTGGTGGCTAATGCAGGGCAAAACGCCATGGCTGTTAGCCGATGAGCTGCGTATAACTGGGCAGCATAATTACGCCAATGCGTTAGCGGCGCTGGCGATGGGGCGCGCATTAGGCTTTGATAAAGCCAGTATGTGCGGTGCCCTAAAAGCGTTTGTAGGCTTGCCGCACCGCAGTGAAACCATTGCCGAGCTAAACGGCGTTCGCTGGGTCAATGATTCCAAAGGAACCAATGTGGGCGCGACGCTGGCTGCCATCAACGGGATTGGCGCCACCCTGCAAGGAAAGCTGCTTCTTTTGGCAGGCGGCGTTGGCAAGGGGGCGGATTTTTCTCCGTTGGCTGCGCCGCTAGCGAATAGCGCTCGCACTGCTATTGTGTTTGGGGCCGATGCGCCGCGCCTTGCCGAAGCGCTTAATGAGGCGATTCCGGTTGAGCGTGTAGAACACTTAACGCAAGCCATGGAGGTTGCTTTCGCCATGGCCAAGCCCGGTGATTGCGTGCTGCTGTCACCTGCCTGTGCCAGTTTGGATCAATTCGCCAACTATCAGGCACGAGGTGACGCTTTTCGTCACTGGGTTGAGCACAAATGCAGCGAGTTGACGCCATGAGCGATGAATCTCTCAGTAGAGTACAGCGGCTGCGCGCTGCCTTAACGACCCAGCACCTGCCTTGTGATATCTGGCTGATTGTTGCGGTAGTGGCGTTGGCGGGGCTTGGCTGGGTTATGGTCAGCTCTGCGTCGGTGGGGCTGCTGGAAAACAGCTACCACTACTCCCGTCAGCACGGCATCTTTCTATTATTAGCCATTGTTGCCTGCCTCTTTATGTTATGCGTGCCTTTGGAGCTGTGGCGGCAGAACGCAGCGCTTATTCTACTCGTCAGCATTTTTATGCTGGTGGTGGTGCTAGTTATTGGCCAAGAGGTGAACGGCAGTAAGCGTTGGATTTCACTGCCTGGGCCGCTGCCGAGTTTGCAGGTGTCGGAACTGGCGAAAGTGGGCCTTATTTTTTACATGGCGGCATTTATGTCGCGCTTTACCTACGAGCTGCGGCAGCGGGCGTTTACCATGTGGCGGCCATTGGCCGTGCTTGCCGTGCCCGCGAGCCTGCTGTTCTTAGCTCCAGATTTCGGTGGCATGGTGGTTTACGCCGTGTGTGTCATTGGCATGTTAATGATGAGTGGCGCCTCGCTGACCTTACTGCTCGGCAGTGGAAGCGTGCTGGGGGTTGGGGCGGTGATGATGGTAGTAATGGAGCCTTACCGCTTGGCCCGCTGGACAAGCTTTCTTGACCCCTGGGCCGATCAATTTGCCACCGGCTATCAGTTAACCCAGGCGTTGATTGCGTTTGGTCGTGGGCATGTAACAGGTACCGGTCTTGGCAATAGCGTTCAAAAGCTTCACTACCTGCCGGAAGCCCACACCGACTTTATTTTTGCTGTAGTGGCCGAAGAGCTAGGGATGATTGGTGCCATTTTAGTGGTGCTACTGTTTACTCTATTTATTGTACGCGCCATGTGGGTCGGCCGCCGCGCGGAGCTGGCAGGGCATCTGTTTGGCGCCTACGTTAGCTACGGCATTGGGTTTATTGTGGCGGCTCAGGCGTTCATTAACATGGCCGTAAGCTCTGGGTTGCTGCCCACAAAAGGGCTTACTCTGCCGCTAATCAGCTATGGCGGCTCAAGTCTGTTGGTGACGGGCATGATGATTGGGCTACTGCTGCGTGTGGATGCTGAGACTCGGCACCGCCCCCGGCGTACGCCCACCCCCTACCGAGCACGCCGAGAACCGCGTTTATCGTAATTATTCAAGGAGTCGTTTGTGGCGACGAACTCGCGTCGACGGATATTGATTATGGCCGGGGGAACCGGTGGGCACGTTATTCCTGCGCTCTCTTTGGCGCATGCTTTACAGGCCAAGGGTGTCGACGTTGAATGGCTGGGAAGCCCGCGTGGTATCGAAAATCGGCTAGTGCCTAATGCTGGTATTATGCTACACACGATTGCCATTGAAGGGCTGAGGGGCAAAGGGCTGGCAGGCTGGTGCAAAGCGCCCATCAATCTTTCCCGAGCGGTGATGCAGGCGCGACGCATCATTAAACGCTTTAAACCTGATGTTGTGGTCGGCCTGGGGGGCTTTGCCAGTGGCCCGGGTGGGCTGGCGGCGCGGCTGTCGGGTGTGCCGCTGGTCATTCATGAACAGAATGCCGTCGCAGGCCTCACTAATAAAGTGCTTTCGCGCTTGGCGACGCGTACTTACGCCGCCTTTGAGGATGCGTTTGGCAGTCGTGCAGTAGTTATTGGTAACCCCGTGCGTGAAGAGATTGCGGCGCTAGGCGAGAGCCCTAAGCAGGTGGCTGAGATGTCTAATAGGCCGCTTAGGCTGCTGGTTGTGGGTGGCTCGCTCGGTGCTGTAGCACTAAATGAGCGCCTGCCGCCAGCGCTTGCCGCGCTACCACCAGAGCGGCGCCCGGATGTGCGCCATCAAGCCGGTAAAGAGCGCGACGTAGCCACCGCCCAGGCATATACAGAACTTGGCATTGTGGCCGATGTTAGCCCCTTTATCGATGATATGGCGGCCGCCTACTCATGGGCGGATCTTGTGGTTTGCCGCGCTGGTGCGTTAACGGTTGCCGAGTTGGCTGCAGCGGCAAAGCCTGCGCTGTTAGTGCCATTTCCATTTGCAGTAGATGACCATCAGCGAGTCAATGCTGATGTGCTGGTGAAGGCGGGAGCGGCTCAGTGTGTCATCCAATCAGCCCTCACGCCTGAGCGCTTAACTCAATTATTAGACGAATTACTTCATCCCGACAGGCTGGCGGAAATGGCGTCTAAAGCGCGCCAAGCCGCTTATTTAGATGCCACCGAGCGTCTTGCAGCAGGCTGTTTGGGATTAGTGAAGCAAGGAGAAACTGCGTGACCGATTCAGTGACTAACATGTCGCCGCAGGGGGCTCGCCCAACTGGCCCCGGTATGCGTCGTATTAAGCGGCTGCATTTTGTAGGTATCGGTGGTGCAGGCATGTGCGGTATTGCCGAAGTATTAGCCAACCAGGGCTACCAAGTTAGCGGTAGCGACATGAAAGCCTCCGCCGTGGTTGAACGGCTGCGCCATTGCGGAGTAAGCGTGGCCATTGGTCATGCTGAAGAGCATGTGCAGGGGGCCGATGTGGTTGTTGTCTCCAGCGCAATTGATGAAACCAACCCTGAAATACGCTGGGCACATGAGCACCGCGTGCCGGTAGTGCGCCGTGCCGAAATGCTGGCAGAACTGATGCGCTTCCGTCACGGTATTGCCGTCGCGGGGACTCACGGTAAAACAACCACCACTAGCTTGACAGCAACACTATTGGCCGAGGGTGGCCTGGACCCTACTTTTGTGATTGGCGGAAAACTGACGAGTGCAGGCGCCAATGCTCGTTTAGGTGAAGGTGATTACTTAGTCGCTGAAGCTGATGAATCCGATGCCTCGTTCCTTCACCTTCAGCCCATGGTATCGATTGTTACCAATATCGATGCTGACCACATGGCGACTTATGGCGGCGATTTTGAGCGCCTGAAAAGCACTTTCATCGAATTTTTGCACAATCTACCGTTTTATGGTCTTGCGGTGCTGTGTATTGACGATCCTCATGTGCGTGGGCTGTGTGACCAAGTTAAACGCCAGTTTGTCACTTACGGCTTTGATGAAGATGCCGACTACCGCATCGTTGATTTTTCTCAACAGGCGGGAGAAGTCTCGTTTACCGCTCTGCGCCCTGGTGATGCGGCACCGCTGGCCATTCGGCTCGCTATGCCGGGCCGTCATAACGCCCTCAATGCGATGGCGGCTATCGTTGTGGCCACTGACGCAGGCGTAAGTGATGATGCGATCCAGCGTGGGCTAACTGGGTTCGCCGGGGTAGGGCGACGCTTTCAAGTGCATGGACACTTTCCAGCACCTTCCGGCGGTGGCGATATCATGCTAGTGGATGACTACGGTCACCATCCTCGTGAAGTCGATATGGTAATCCAGGCGGTGCGAGCAGGTTGGCCTGATCGACGCCTTGTGATGCTTTACCAACCCCACCGTTACAGCCGTACGCGGGATCTTTTTGAGGATTTTGTGCGTGTGCTTTCTCAGGTGGATACCCTGGTGCTACTGGATGTATACAGCGCAGGTGAGGCCGTGCTGCCGGGAGCCGAAGGGAAAACGCTGGCGGGCTCTATTCGACAGCGTGGTGAAGTCGATCCGCTGTTTGTCGAGCACAAGCAGGAGCTGCCTGCCTTGTTGAATAATGTGCTACGGCCTGGAGATATTTTGATTACTCAAGGGGCCGGGGACGTTGGTGGTATTTCGATGCGCCTTGCTCAGGCAAAACTTGAGATGGATGAGGTGGCGCTATGAACAGCGGGCAAACCGGTTCTCTAGACCGCGTCGTAGTGGTTTACGGTGGCACATCGGCTGAGCGGGATGTTTCCCTGAAAAGCGGCGCCGCTATTCTTGCCGCTTTAAAACGTCAAGGTGTGGATGCGCTCGGCTACGACCCTAAAGAGGGTGGTCTAGCAGGGCTTGAGCGTCTGGCGCCTAGCGCCGTGTTTGTGGCGCTACATGGGCGTGGTGGAGAAGACGGCACGTTTCAGGGCGCGTTAGAGCTGCTCGGCGTGCCCTATACCGGCAGCGGCGTACTGGCATCTGCATTGGGCATGGATAAACAGCGCACTAAGCAAGTGTGGCAGGCCGTTGGCTTGCCTACCCCTGAAAGCATCATGCTAAGTGAAAACGCTGATTGGACGGCCGTAGTAAACCAGCTTGGGCTGCCTATGATGGTCAAGCCAGTCCATGAAGGCTCCACCTTGGGCATCAGTATTGTCAAAAGCCGGGATGAATTAAAAGCTGCCTACACGGCTGCCGCAAAGTTTGATGCGCGGGTAATGGCTGAGCGGTTTATTGTCGGGGATGAATACACGGTCGCGCTCCTGGGTGATGACGTGTTGCCCGCTATTCGCGTTGAAGTGCCGGGTGGATTCTATGACTACGAAGCCAAGTACATTGCTAACACCACGCAGTACCATCTGCCCTGTGGTTTGTCTGAGCAGGATGAGCAAGCGCTGGCAGCACTATGTAAAGAGGCCTTTTTAGCGGTAGGTGGCGAAGGGTGGGGGCGTATTGATGTAATGCGTGACGCAGCTGGTAAGTGTTGGCTGATAGAGGTTAACACCGTGCCCGGCATGACTGACCACAGCCTAGTGCCGCAGGCAGCCGCCTACGCCGGGATCGACTTTGATCAGTTGGTCATGCGTATTTTACAGACCGCCGTTCAGCCGAGCATGCCGTAATGAGTAGCTGGGCAATAGGAGCGTTATGAAAAAACGCAACGCATGGCTGGGCGTTGTGCTGCTGGCGCTGCTACTAGGTGCGGGCGGCCGTGCACTGTGGCTATGGCTTGATCGTCCCATTGAGCGCGTGTCGATTCGTGGCGAATGGGAGTACGTTAGTGCTGATTACCTGCGTACGCAGTTAGCGCCGCTTGTGCAGGATGCAACGTGGCTATCGGCAGATCTAGGCGAGCTACGCCAGCGTGCGCTACGTATTGGCTGGCTGAATGAAGTGCGAATTTCCCGCGAGTGGCCTAACGCTTTGGTGTTTGAGCTAGTGGAGCAGGTGCCTGTAGCGCGTTGGAACGATGATTTCCTGCTTAATCCTGAAGGAGAGCCGTTTGCATTTGCGCCGTTAGATGCACCTGAAGGGTTGCCCGACCTCTCAGGGCCAGCGGGCAACAGTGAAGAGGTGTTGGCGTATTATCAGCGGTTGACTCCCCATTTTGCCAGTTTGTCGCTATCGCTTTCTCAGCTACGCTTAGAGCCTCGCGGTGCTTGGCGCTTACAGCTGGGAGACGGGGCCTGGGTCATGCTAGGTAGACGTCAGCATGGAGAGCGTTTGGCAAGGTTATCTGCTTCTTGGCAGCGCGAGCTTGCAAGCTTTAGTGAGCATATCCGCTATATTGATTTACGCTATCCCAATGGTGTTGCGGTGGCTTGGCATGGTGAAACGGATTTTCAAGAGCGTGAACAGCAAGAGGTCAATGAGTAACCGCTCGTGGCAATGTGCAAAAAGTAGGTAAATGTGAGTGGTTGCCAACGCCGAAAAACCTATGAATGGGGTTTAAATTGCTATCCAGTCCAATTATCGTGGGTGTGCGCTAGTCGTATTACGACTATTGTTTCTATACTATGTCCCTAGCGGTGATGTGGATGAGTTTTATTATCCTGTCAGCGGTTAGCTTGGTTAGATAGTGTTCTAGTTAAAGTTATTAAACGCAAATTGGTTATTGCGTTGGCGTTTTAATGCCAATGGGCAATATCTACCCTATTAAAATGACGGCAAGGAGATTTACCGACTCATGGCAGGCTCACCCAACGCATCCAATATGGTTGTCGGGCTGGACATCGGAACGTCCAAGGTCGTCGCGATAGTCGGTCAACCCACCGATGATGGGGGGATTGAGATTGCCGGTATCGGTTCCCACCCCTCGCGCGGTATGAAGCGCGGCGTTGTGATTAATATTGAGTCAACGGTTCTGTCTATTCAGCGTGCGGTGGAAGAAGCCGAGCTGATGGCAGGATGCGACATCCACTCGGTTTATGTGGGCGTGGCGGGTAGCCATATTAGCTCCATGAATTCCGACGGTGTTGTCGCGATTAAGGAGCGTGAAGTAACACCTTCAGACATTGAACGGGTGATCGACTCGGCTCGCGCACGAGCGATTTCAGAAGGCCAGCGAGTGTTACATGTATTACCTCAAGAGTTTTCCATTGATACCCAAGGCGGCATCCGGGAGCCGCTGGGGATGTCAGGGGTAAGACTTGAAGCACAAGTGCACTTAGTAACGGCGGCCCAGAATGCTGTGCAAAACATTGAAAAGTGTGTACGGCGCTGCGGTTTAGATGTGGATGCCATTATTTTGGAACAGTTGGCCTCTAGTATGGCTGTGCTGACGGAGGATGAGCGTGAGCTCGGGGTATGTATGGTGGATATCGGTGGTGGTACCACCGATATGGCGATTTTCACAGAAGGTGCCATTCGCCATACAGCGGTGATCCCCATTGCAGGTGACCAAGTCACCAATGACATCGCGATGGCACTGCGAACGCCGACCCAGCACGCTGAAGAAATCAAGGTGAAATACGCTTGCGCATTAACCCAGCTTGCTGCAAGCGATGAGATGATTAAAGTGCCTAGCGTGGGTGATCGCCCAGCCAGAGATCTATCGCGTCAGGCGCTAGCGGAAGTGGTCGAACCTCGTTACGAGGAACTCTTTACGTTAGTAAGAGACGAATTACGTCGCAGCGGCTATGAAGATATGGTGGCTGCGGGTGTGGTGCTCACCGGCGGCACCTCGCGCATGGAAGGTGTAAGCGAACTGGCGGAAGAAATTTTCCATATGCCGGTTCGTATTGCCTGCCCGCAAAATGTCAGAGGCTTGGCAGATGTGGTTCGCAATCCTATCTATGCGACGGGCGTTGGTTTACTGCATTATGCACTGCAGGAAACTCGTCATGGGCAAGGCCTAGAAAGCCACGGGGGAGTCGTTGCGGCCCATAAAGGACGTAATGAGTTAGCCCGGCGTGATATCAAGGATGGCCATTCGGCGCTGGCAAGAATCAAAGGCTGGTTCAAAGGAAATTTCTGATAGGGCCGCAAGCGCGGTTCAGGAGACGGGGCTTATGTTCGAATTGGTAGATAACGCACCCTCGAGCAGTGCGGTCATCAAAGTAGTCGGTGTTGGCGGCGGCGGCGGTAATGCTGTCAACCACATGGTCGAGAGCAATATCGAAGGCGTTGAATTTATCTGCGCCAATACGGATGCTCAGGCACTTAAACGTGTATCCGCAAAAACGGTGCTGCAGCTAGGTGGCGAAATCACCAAGGGTCTTGGTGCTGGCGCTAACCCAGAGGTGGGTCGTCAAGCCGCGTTGGAAGATCGCGAGCGCATTGCTGAGCTGTTAAACGGCGCCGATATGGTCTTTATTACTGCCGGTATGGGTGGTGGTACAGGCACGGGCGGCGCCCCGGTGGTAGCTCAGGTGGCTAAGGAGTTGGGTATTCTGACTGTTGCGGTCGTTACGCGTCCGTTCCCGTTTGAAGGGCCCAAGCGTATGCGCGCTGCGGAAGAGGGCATGAAAGAGCTCTCTGAGCACGTTGATTCCTTGATCACTATTCCCAATGAAAAGCTGCTATCGGTGCTGGGCAAGAATGCTACGCTATTGACGGCTTTTAGCGCAGCTAACGATGTGCTTCTAGGTGCGGTACAGGGCATCGCAGAGCTGATCACCAGCCCAGGTATCATCAACGTCGACTTTGCTGACGTACGCACCGTGATGTCCGAAATGGGCATGGCGATGATGGGTACAGGCGGCGCGACGGGTGAGAACCGTGCCCGTGAGGCGGCAGAAAAAGCCATCCGCAGCCCGCTGCTGGAAGATATCGATCTACATGGCGCTCGCGGTATCCTGGTCAATATCACGGCTGGGCCGGATCTCTCCATTGGTGAATTCAACGATGTGGGGGCGACGGTACAAGAGTTCGCCTCTCAAGAAGCGACGATTGTGGTCGGTACTTCAATCGATATGGAAATGTCCGACGAGCTGCGTGTGACGGTAGTGGCAGCAGGGCTAGATGGCAGCAAGTCAAAAGCAGCGGCTCGCGAACCTGCGCGTCGCTCTGCGGCAGATACCTCCTCTTCCGACTACCGCAAGCTGCAGCAGCCGACGGTCATGCGTCAGCAGGCCGCTGCACGCGCAGAAGCGCCGGAAGCAGCGCCAAAGCCGCGTCCAGAAAAACGTCGTTCAGCGGATGCTGATGACTATCTCGATATCCCCGCATTTTTGCGCCGCCAGGCGGATTAAACCGCGCTATCAGGCTCATTGAGGCAGCAAACGAGAGTTTTATTGGTAAAACGCTCGTTTGCTGTTAAAGTGAACACTGTTTGATAACTTTCTTTCCCCCTGCGGACTGTGTAGCGTTAGGCTACGAGCCGCCGTCATCAGAGCTTGACCACTACCCATGATCAGACAACGCACATTACAAAACGTCATCCGCGCCACTGGAGTGGGTCTGCACTCTGGCAAAAAAGTCCACATGGCTTTGCGCCCGGCGCCGGCCAACACCGGCATTGTGTTTGTCAGAACCGATCTGGACCCAGTGGTACACGTGCCTGCCCGTGCCGAATTGGTGGAAGACACCATGCTATGCACAGCGCTCTGCCATGAAGGCGTTAAAGTCGCGACCGTTGAGCACTTGATGTCAGCCTTTGCCGGTTTGGGGATTGATAACGCCTACGTCGATATCAGTGCGCCCGAAGTGCCAATTATGGACGGCAGTGCCAGCCCCTTTGTGTTTCTGATTCAGTCAGCGGGCATTTTAGAGCAGGAGGCAGCGAAGAAATTTATCCGCATTAAGCGTCGGGTTAGCGTTACCGATGGTGATAAAGAGGCTACCTTTTTGCCTCACCAAGGCTTCAAGGTGTCATTTGCTATCGACTTCGACCACCCGGTCTTTGAACAGCAGAAGCAAACGGCGCTGATCGATTTCTCAACCACATCGTTCGTGAAAGAAGTCTCTCGTGCACGAACCTTCGGTTTTATGCGCGATTTAGAGTACCTTCGCTCGAACAATCTGGCGCTGGGCGGTAGCTTAGAAAACGCCATTGTGGTGGATGACTACCGTATTGTGAACGAAGGCGGCCTGCGCTACGAAGACGAATTCGTCAAACATAAAGTGCTAGACGCCATTGGTGACCTTTATCAGCTTGGTTACAGCCTGATTGGCGAGTTCCGAGGTGTTAAATCCGGCCATGCGCTGAATAACCAGCTTTGCCGGGAGCTGATGGCGCAGCCCGATTCGTATGAAATCGTTACGTTTGAAGAAGAGAAAGCAGTGGCGCCTATTTCCTATGCCGCTCCTGTCATGGCGTAATGAGGCATAAGGCAAAATGTTGGGGGAGTTGAGTTGACATAACGAAACGGCCCCCCACTTTATAAAGCATCGCTAAGGCGGTGCTTTATGCGTTTAAGGGGTCGCGTTGCTAAGGTTTTGGTTCTGTAGATGTAGAGCGCGCGTGAGAAGCAAGCCGCTCCAGGGCGTTTTTTAACGCGGGGTTGTCGGTGTCTTTGGCGCATTCGGCCAGGGTTTTGCCCGCATCATCTGACAGTGTGCGCGTGTAACGCTTAGGTGACTCGATCGGGCGCACTGGACGAACTTTGAGCGTAAACCCTGTCACGCCTTCAAAGCCCGGTAATTGGTGAAGCAGTGACAGTAGCTGCGACTGCTCGTAGCGTAGCCACGTTAACCAGCTGGCTTGTCCGCTGATCAGCGTAAGGCGTCCGTTGCTGAAGCCGCCGACGAAAATGTGCTCGCGCATCTCTTCAGGCAAATGGGCGCGAAGGTGGCGTTGCGCTTGATCAATTAAGCGTGATTGGCGCATTAGCTGTCCAACGCCGCCAGACTTGGTCAGCAGTTGGGCAATGGGCTGTGCGCGAGAACGCTTAACCTTTATACTCATCAACTTAATTCCTAGGGTGTTGCTAGTGACGTCGTACTGGCGAATACAAACAGCGCCTGTGATTGACCGCCAATGAAAAGAGCCTAACACGCTCGGGAGCCAGTCCACAGCATGTCATCAACGTCAGAGATAGTATCTGCTTCGCCAAGGCGTCAACGACGCTATGGCTTAGCGCGTTGGTGGCTGGCTGGCCTGTTGGTGAGCTGCTTATTGCCCGCTAGTTTACACCCTTCAGATGCATTGAGAAGCAGTGGCCGCAATGTCTGCATCTGCTTTTGGATGCCTGCGATGCTACGGGCTCAATCGCACTGGATTGCCAAGAAGCGCCGTGCGCTTCGTCGCTGGGCTAGTCGCCAAACGCGCCGATTGCCCAGCGTTTGCAGCCGTCCTCTATTACTACCGCTGATCACGCTTCGACTTGTTGCTGCCAGCGATGTAGTGACCCCTCGTGGCCCGCCCGCCGAACAACGCATTGGTTAACATTACGCCTATTTGCCTTATATAAGGGCGCACCTGGATGGGTCGCTCACGATGATCTGGAAATTTCATGATTAATAACTTGTTACGTAAAGTGGTCGGCTCTAAAAACGACCGTGAAGTAAAGCGCATGTATAAAAGCGTGCAGAGCGTTAATGCGTTAGAAGAGACCCTGGCGGGCCTAAGCGATGCGGAACTTCAAGCGAAAACCACTGAGCTGCGTCAGCGGTTAGACGATGGGGCGACGCTGGATAGCCTGCTTCCAGAAGCCTTTGCTGTCGTTCGTGAGTCCAGTAAGCGAGTAATGGGCATGCGCCACTTTGATGTGCAGATGATCGGTGGTATGACCCTGCACCGTGGCCGTATCGCGGAAATGAAAACCGGTGAAGGTAAAACCCTAGTCGCCACGCTGTCAGTCTACTTGAACGCATTGACCCGTAAAGGCGTTCACGTGGTAACGGTGAATGACTACCTCGCCCGCCGTGATGCGGAATGGATGCGCCCGCTTTATGAATTCTTAGGGCTAACGGTAGGCGTTATCTTTGCAGGGCAAACCGGCGAAGAGAAGCGCTATGCTTATCAGTGCGACATTACCTACGGCACCAACAACGAGTTTGGCTTTGACTATCTTCGCGACAACATGGCGTTTTCGCTGGAAGATAAAGTCCAACGCGGCCTGCACTACGCGATTGTGGACGAAGTCGACTCCATCCTAATTGATGAAGCACGTACGCCGTTGATTATCTCCGGTGCGGTAGACGAGAACACCGACCTCTACGGCATCGTGAACCGCCTCGCCCAACAGCTCGAGCAGGGTGAAGTCTCCGAAGATGACGAAGCACCGGTGAGCGGCGATTTCGTGCTCGACGAAAAGCAGAAGCAGGTGGAGCTGACCGAACAGGGTCACAATAAAGTCGAAGAGCTCATGCGGGCCGAAGGGCTGCTGGGTGAGGGCGAATCGCTCTACGCAGCGCAAAACCTCAACCTGCTACAGCATATGCACTCGGCGCTGCGCGCTCTCCATCTCTATCATCCGGACGTTGATTACATCGTTGCCGAAGGGCAGGTGGTGATTGTCGATGAGCACACCGGCCGTACCATGCCGGGGCGCCGTTGGTCTGAAGGTCTGCACCAGGCCGTGGAAGCTAAAGAGGGCGTTACGGTTCAGCGTGAAAGCCAAACGCTGGCGTCTACCACCTTCCAGAACTACTTCCGCCTGTATGAAAAGCTATCGGGCATGACGGGCACGGCGGATACCGAAGCCTTCGAATTCCGTCAGATTTACGGTCTTGATGTGATCGTCATTCCCACCAACCGCCCGCTGGCGCGTAAAGATCTCAACGACCTTGTGTACCTGAGCGCGGAAGAGAAGTACGAAGCCATCATCAAAGACGTGAAAACAGAGACCGAAGCGGGCCGCCCAGTGCTGGTGGGTACCGCCTCTATCGAAACGTCTGAGTATCTGGCGCGCCTAATGCGTGAGGCAGGGCTTAAATTCAACGTCCTAAACGCCAAGCAGCACCAAAGTGAGGCAGAAATTATTGCTCAAGCTGGCCGGCCCGGTGCGATTACCATCGCTACCAACATGGCGGGTCGCGGTACTGACATTATGTTGGGCGGTAACTGGGAAGCCGAAGCCGCGAAGCTGCAAAACCCTAGCCAAGCACAGCTTGATGCGCTAAAAGCCGAATGGCAAAAGCGCCACGACGCGGTGCTGGAAGCTGGTGGCTTGCACGTGGTGGGCTCTGAGCGCCACGAATCCCGCCGCATCGATAACCAGCTTCGTGGCCGTGCAGGCCGCCAGGGCGATCCGGGTTCCACACGCTTCTTCCTCTCTTTGGAAGATAGCCTGATGCGCCTATTCGGCTCCGATCGAGTGAAGCGCTTAATGCAGGCGCTGGGCCTTGAGCGTGGTGAAGCCATTGAACACAAAATGGTCTCTAATGCGGTAGAGCGCGCTCAAAAGAAAGTGGAAGGGCGTAACTTCGATATTCGCAAGCAGCTGCTTGAGTACGACGACGTAGCCAACGACCAGCGCCGCGTGATTTACGAGCAGCGTAACGAAATTCTAGCGTCTGACGATGTCTCCGCCGCGGTGGTGGGTATTCGTGAAGAGGTGATGGAAGACGCGATTAGCGAGTACGTGCCGCCCCAGAGCCTGGCTGAGCAGTGGGACCTGCCCGGCTTGGAAGCCCACTTGAAAACCGAGTTCAATCTCGTCGCGCCAGTGACGCAGTGGGCCGAGGAAGACGAGCGCTTTAGCGAAGAGAAGCTGCGTGAACGTCTGCAAACCATGCACCGCGAGGCCTATGAGGCTAAAATCGAGTCCGCAGGTGCGGCATTGATTCGCCGCTTCGAGAAGCAGGTGATGCTCCAAGTGCTGGATACCCGCTGGAAAGAGCACCTGCAGTCCATGGACCACTTGCGTCGCGGTATCCACCTGCGTGGTTATGCACAGAAGAACCCCAAGCAGGAGTACAAGCGCGAATCCTTCGAGCTGTTCCAACATCTGCTGACCAATATCAAAGCCGATGTCACGCGTATTCTCAGCCACGTTCAGGTGCGTCAGCCAGAAGAAGTGGATGCCCTAGAGCAGAAACGCCGTGAAGAGCTTGCTCGTGAAAAAGCGACAGCCGCCAGCCTCCACGATGCGCCTGATGCCGGTACTAGCGAGACAGCGCCCGGGGTTGATGGCCGTCCGCTGCGCCGGGAAAACCCGAAAGTTGGCCGCAACGACCCCTGTGTGTGTGGCTCGGGTAAAAAATATAAGCAGTGCTGCGGCAAATTAAGCTAATCACGTATGGCGTAAGCGAACGTAGAGGAGAGAAACATGGCGGTGGGAAACCTTCCCTTTCCGGAATTGCCACCCCTCAGTGGGGTGCGCCTGGGCACTGCAATGGCGGGCATTAAGAAGCCGGATCGCCGTGATATGGTGGTGATTGAGCTACCTGAGACTGCCACTGTGGCGGGTGTTTTCACCCGCAATGCGTTCTGTGCTGCTCCGGTAGTGGTTGCCAAGCAGCATCTTGAGCAGTGCGCCAGTAGCGGCCTTGCGCCTCGTTATTGGTTAATTAATACCGGTAATGCCAATGCGGGGACGGGTGAGGCTGGCTTGCAAGATGCTTATGCCAGCTGTGCTGCTGTCGCTGAGCAGGCAGGTGTTGAGCAGGCTCAGGCGCTGCCGTTCTCAACGGGGGTGATAGGTGAGCCGCTGCCCATGGAACGCCTGCTGGCAGGCTTGCCGGGTGCGTTTGATACGCTGGCCGACTCAAGCCAAGCATGGCAGCAGGCAGGTGAAGGTATTCTAACCACCGACACCCGCGCAAAGGGAGCCACGGTGACCGTTGATATTGGCGACCATCAGGTCACCATCAACGGGATTACCAAAGGCTCGGGCATGATTAAACCCAACATGGCCACCATGTTGGGGTTTGTGGTCACCGATGCGGCGATTGAGCAGCCCTTGCTCGCCACGCTACTGCGAGAAACGGTGGATCGCTCGTTCAACTGCATCACTGTGGATAGCGATACCTCTACTAACGATGCCTGCATGTTAGCGGCGACCGGCACGGGCGCGCGTATTGAAAGCGACGAGCACATTACCGTTTTCCGTAACGCTCTGCAGCGGGTGATGACCGAACTCGCCCAGGCGATTATTCGCGATGGCGAAGGGGCGACCAAATTCGTCACACTACAGGTGAATGAGGCCAGCACTCGCCAAGAGGCGTTGGATGTGGCGTTTACCGTAGCTCACTCGCCTCTAGTAAAAACCGCGCTCTACGCCTCGGATGCCAACTGGGGGCGTATTTTGGCGGCGGTGGGTCGAGCGCCGGTTGAGGCGTTTGATGTTAGCCGGGTCGTGATTGACTTAGGCGATGTGCGCCTAGTGGAGAACGGTGGCCGCGCCGGTAGCTATACCGAAGCGGCTGGCAGTGCCGTCATGGCCGAGGAAGAGATCACAATTCGCATTAATTTGGGGCGTGGTGACGAGTCCGCTACCGTGTGGACCTCGGATCTCTCCCATGACTATGTGTCCATCAACGCGGATTACCGCAGCTAAGGCTGCGGCAACGTGCTAACGCAGCGAGATAGCGCCGTGCAATATAAAGGCGGCGCGCACAAAGTGGATAAGACGTAATGAGTGTAATGGTAAAACGACGGGTTCATGTCGCGGCAGCTGCGATGATCAGCGCCGATCAAAAGCACGTGCTGATCGCGCGCCGGCCTTCCAACGTCGATCACGGCGGTCTTTGGGAGTTTCCCGGTGGCAAGCTAGCCCCTTATGAAACTGGGCTGGAAGGCCTTAAACGTGAGTTGCATGAAGAGTTAGGCGTTGAGATTGTTCGTGCCCAACCGCTCATTCGCGTTCACCATGAGTATCCTGATAAGCACATTCTGCTCGATGTGTGGCAGGTGCATGAGTTTGCTGGCGAACCGTTTGGTCGTGAAGGCCAGGCGGTGCGCTGGGTGCCGATGAATGAGTTGGTGAACTACCCGTTCCCAGCGGCGAACCTGCCCATTCTGCGTGCGGTGATGCTACCCACCGAGTACTTGATTACCGGTGAAGAGCCTGACGATGAGCGCTTCGCGTCGCTGCTGGAGCGCGCTCTGCGCGAAGACAGTATTCGCCTTGTGCAACTGCGTGCCAAAAGCTTAGATGACGCGGCCTATGTTGCCCGTGCTGAGCGAGCGCTCAAGCTTTGCCGTGAGTACGGCGCTAAGCTGCTGCTCAACGGTGAGCCAACGCTGCTGGACCAGGTCGATGCGGATGGTATTCATCTGACCAGTGCGCGTTTAATGCAGCTGGACCGACGCCCGATTGCGGAAAACAAGTGGCTGTCCGCCTCCACGCATGATCAAAAGCAGCTCTCCCAAGCGGCAGTGCTGGGCTGTGATTTTGTCACGCTTTCTCCGCTGCGCACCACGCCATCACACCCGGAAGTGGCTCCGATGGGCTGGCACGACTTCCAACAGCTGGTGGAACGTGCCGGTATGCCGGTATTCGCGCTGGGCGGTATGACCCGCTTTGACGCCAACCACGCTCGCGCGGTGGGTGCTCAGGGTATTGCGTCGATTCGCGACTTCTGGAAATAAATTTCTGGATATAAGCGATGTCGGCTTGGTACTTATAGAAAAGCGCTGATAGCAAAACGCCTGCTCTGGTAACAGAGCAGGCGTTTTTGATTTTCAGATGCTCGAATAAGCTTAATCGCGGTAGCGGCGGGTTAGGTCGCCATAAGCGTCGACACGGCGATCGCGCAGGTAGGGCCAAATACGGCGGGTGTTTTCGCTACGCGCCATATCCAGGCTCACGACCAACTGCTCAGTCTCTTCACCGGCATGGGCTAGTAGCTCACCTTGTGGGCCGCAAATAAAGCTACCGCCCCAAAACGCGATACCATCACCCACGCCGGAGTGGTCGGCCTCAAAGCCTACGCGGTTTGCCACCAAGACGGGCAGGCCATTCGCGACGCCGTGGGCGCGCTGAATCAGCGTCCAGGCATCTTTCTGGCGGGTTTTTTCCGCGTCGTCGTCATTAGGATCCCAGCCAATAGCGGTGGGGTAGAGCAGTAGCTCAGCACCCGCCAGCGCCATTAAGCGGGCGGCTTCCGGGTACCACTGGTCCCAGCACACCAGAATGCCTAACCGACCCACTGAGGTGTCAATCGGCGTAAAGCCCTCTTTGCGTGCGTCGTCGGCGTCGCCAGGGGTGAAGTAAAACTTCTCATAGAACCCTGGGTCATCTGGAATATGCATCTTGCGGTACTGGCCAACCCGCCCTTTGGCGCGGTCGTACACCACGGCGGTGTTGTGGTAGAGCCCCGCCGCGCGCTTTTCAAACAGCGAGCCCACCAGCACGATATCCAGCTCTTTTGCCAGTGCCGCCAATCGCTGTCCCGTCGGGCCATCCAGCGGTTCGGCGAGATCAAACAGTGCCGGGTCTTCATATTGACAGAAGTAGTGGGTGGCGTGCAGCTCTTGTAATAGTACGAGCTGTGCCCCTTGGCTGGCTGCTCTGCGAATGCCCGCCTCGCTTTCGGCCAGGCTGAGCGCTTTATCGGGCCATGCGGCTTGTTGAATCACCGCCACGTTAAGTGTCTGGGACATGCTGCCCTCCTTAAGAGTGAGTGGTCGCAGGCACAAGCGTACCTTTGGGTAGCTGCATGGTTAAACAGTGCAGGCTGCCGTGCTGACGAATCACGCTGATGCACTCAATGGGGATCAGCGTATGTTCTGGAAAAGCGACGGCCAGCGCCTGCAGTGCGGTAACATCCGCTGGGTCGCCATAGGTAGGCACCAGCACCGCATCGTTGATAATCAAAAAGTTCGCATAGGTGGCTGGTAGGCGATGCCCATCTTCCGGGTCAAAACAGGCCTGGGGCCAGGGTAGCGGAATAAGCTGGTAGGGCTCTCCGTTACGCTGACGGAAGGCTTTTAACTCCTGCTCCATTGCCTGCAGGGCCGTGTAGTGCGGGTCAGTGGGGTCGTCACAACGCACATAGGCAATGGTCGAGGGGTTACAAAAGCGTGCCAACGTATCCACATGGCTGTCCGTGTCGTCGCCTTCTAAATGTCCATTGGCTAGCCACAGCACGCGGTCTACGCCAAAGTCATCTGCCAAAAGCGCTTCAACGTCTTCTCGAGAGAGCGACGGATTGCGGTTTGGGTTGAGCAGGCACGCTTCCGTGGTGAGCAGCGTGCCTTCGCCGTCAGTCTCGATAGCCCCACCTTCTAACACCATCTCCCGAGAAGAGACTGGGCAGGCCCATAAGCCCGCATCGGCTAGCCACTGGGTTAGCTGATTGTCCCGCTCAGCAGGGAATTTACCGCCCCAGCCGGTAAAGGTGTAATCCAGCAGCAGCGGCTGGTTATCTTCGTCCAATACCGTGATCGGCCCATGATCTCGCGCCCAGGTATCGTCGGTGGGTGCAACAATCAGCAGCAGCTGATGTTTGGGGATGCCGTAGGCATCGAACGTGGCGGTCAGGCGCTGATGGGTCGCCTCGTCTGGCACGCTGATGATCACGCGCTGATAGCGCGCCGTGGCAAGCACAATGCGCTCAAGCGTTGCTTCGATACGCGACAGCATATAAGCCCAGTCTCCGTCTGGACGGGGCCAGGTGAGCTGTAGGCCATCTTGAGGGTGCCATTCGGGCAATAAGCGGTGAGTCTTGGTAGCCAACGTAAAAGGTGCTCTCACTAGTCAGAATAAGCTTGCCCGGCGGGCAAGAGGGTCGGGCGCAATTTAGGGGGTTGCTCCTCAACTTGCAAGCGATACCGTTATAAAGGGAACGGCCTTGGAGAGGGCGACTCTAAGGCTGCGTTTGCACATGCAGCCATGTTAAAAAAACCGTACCATGGACGCCCATTATTAAGGAATGTAGCCATGCTTGATCGTTTGCCTTTTCTGGTGGGGCTGCGCTATGTGCGCGCTAAACGCCGGAACCACTTTATTTCGTTTATCTCCTTAACGTCGATGCTGGGGCTGATGCTAGGGGTGGCGGTACTGATTCTTGTACTGTCGGTTATGAACGGATTTGATCACGAGCTGCGCACGCGCATTTTAGGCATGGTGCCCCACACCAAAATTGAGTCCCAGGAAGGACTGGTAGAGTGGGAGGCGTTGGCAGAGCAATTAGTACAGCGCGATCGAGTGATTGGTGTGGCCCCTTACGTTGAGCAGCAGGGTATGTTCTCCGCTGGCGGCCGCAACCAAGGCGCGATGGTCAACGGCATTCATCCGGATTGGGAAGACCAGGTCTCTATTATTGGCGAGCACATGCGCCAGGGTGAGTTGGCCGACCTTGTGCCCGGTGAGTGGAATGTTGTGCTGGGTTCGATGCTCGCCCGCAGGCTAGGCGTTGGCGTGGGTGACCGCGTGACGCTGCTGGTGCCCGAGGCATCGATTACTCCGGCAGGCGTTTTCCCCCGACTGAAGCGGTTTACCGTCAGCGGTATTTTCAGCGTAGGTGCCGATCTAGACGCCAATTTGGCCTACGCCAATATTGAAGATATGCAAACGCTGGCACGTATGGGCGATGCGGTTGGTGGTTTGCGCCTAGAGCTAGACGACCTGTTTATCGCCGGTAGCGAAACTCAGGCCATTGTGAACGAGTTGGGCCCAGGCTACAGCGGCTCCGACTGGACGTTCTCCCATGGCAATCTCTTCCAAGCTATTCAGATGGAAAAACGCATGATCGCGCTGCTGTTGACCGTGATTATTGCGGTTGCCGCGTTCAATATTGTGTCGACGCTAGTGATGGTGGTGACGGATAAGCGTGCGGACATTGCCATTTTACGCACCATTGGTGCCACACCGGGCTCCATCATGGGTATTTTCATTGTGCAGGGGCTAGCGATTGGCCTGATCGGCATTGCGGTAGGCGTTACCGTGGGCATTCTGCTGGCGCTCACCATTTCCGATTTGATTGGCTGGTTTGAAACGGCGTTTGGTATTCAATTCCTGGATGCGGGGGTTTACTTCATTAGCGACCTGCCGTCGCGTCTGGAGTGGAGCGATGTGCGTGACATCGTGCTGGCCGCGTTTGGCCTGACGTTCCTCTCGACGCTTTATCCCGCATGGCGAGCTGCTCGCGTTCAGCCTGCTGATGTACTGCGCTATGAATAAGGATGCCCCGATGACGCCAACCACCTCTAACGCCGTTATGCTGGAGTGCCGTGGACTCACCCGCATTTACAGCGAAGGCCCTCAGGATCTCACCGTACTGGATCAGCTTGAACTGACCGTCCGTGCCGGTGAACGCGTTGCGATTGTAGGAAGTTCGGGTTCAGGCAAGACCACGCTGTTAAACCTGTTGGGCGGCCTAGACCGCCCGAGCGATGGCAGCGTCGTGATTGGCGGTGAGGCACTTTCGGGCCTGAATGAAGCCGCGCTGGGCCGCTTCCGCAATCAATATATTGGTTTTGTTTATCAGTTCCACCATTTGCTGGCGGAATTTACGGCGGTGGAGAATGCTGCGCTGCCGCTGATTATTCGCGGCCAGTCTAAAAAAGTGGCTGAACAGCGCGCTATGCAGATCCTAGAGCGGGTGGGGATGAAAGCGCGTGCCGACCATAAGCCGGGTGAGCTATCGGGCGGTGAGCGCCAGCGAGTGGCGATTGCCCGGGCGCTAGTGACCGACCCCAGCCTCGTATTAATGGATGAGCCGACCGGAAACCTGGATCAAACTACCGCAGCGTCTATTCTGGCGCTGATGGATGAGCTGGCCAAAGAGAGCGCCTGTGCATTTGTGATTGTGACTCACGATGTGGGCTTGGCTGCCCATCAAGACCGTGTCATGAAGCTGGATGGGGGGCGCTTGGTCGCTCAGGCATAGCGATGCGCTAGTTTAGTCGTCAAACTCTGATTCGATGCGAGCCCTGCGCCGCCGTCTTTTAAGGCGGCGGCGCTTCCAGTTATGGGAGACGTGCCAGCGCCAGATAAGGCGAATGCCAATGTTAGCGACGACCGCAAGCACAATCGCAGTAATCAGAGAGCCCAGTAGCAGCGGTGGCAAGATGTCGTGCATCTGCTCAGCTATCCAGCGGGTTGAGATGCGGGAAGGGGCCTCCCGCGCGGGCGCCCCAAGCAAAAAAGTGCCTATTCGATAATTCACATAAAAAATCAGCGGCATGGTAAGTGGGTTGGTGACCCACACAAGCCCTACCGAAAGTGCCAAATTGCAACGACTTAGCCGCGCACCCAGAGCCGCCACCACCATCTGAAAGGGGATGGGTAGCATCGCGCAAAACAGCCCGACGCTAAACGCGTTCGCAACGCTGCGTCGAGTTAGTAGCCATAAGCCCGGATCCGCAATCAGCGGTGCCATAAAGCGCAACGAACGCTGGCGCCTTAGCGTATCGGGTTTTGGCATGTAGCGCTGCAGGAAACGGCGCGGCATGTCAGGTACTCTTACTTTAGATCGTTTCTATTATCCATATAGCGTAGGGCTTCGGCTACGGCGTGCGCAGTAATGGTTGAGCACCAGGGAGGGGCGGATGGGGCAGGGCATTGCAATGCCCGCGGCATTAGCAGCGCTTGGCGGTAGCCTGTTGGCTTGGTGGGCCGGTGGGCAGGGCGGTACATGGCTGCTGCCACTGGTCCTCATGATGGCGGGGCTAAGCGTTGGCGTATGGCGGCCACGGGCCCTAGTATGGTTGCTCTTAGGCGGGTCCGTTGCCTTTAGTATTCAGCAGGAGTGGGTGCGTCGGCTGCCCGTTGGGCTGAGCGGGCAGGATATAGCGGTGCATGCCAAAGTGACCGCTGTACAGCAGCAGTCAGGGGTTCAGCGGTTGCGATTGAGTATCGAGCGCTGCACAGCCCCTGCCCATCTTCCCCGTTGTGATCAATTAAACAGCGTTCGGGTGAGCGCTTACGACCATGAGCATGAGTATGTGGTTGGCGAGCGCTGGCAAATGACGCTGCGCTTACGGCCGCCCTATGGCTTTATCAACCCCAATACTTTTGATTATGAGCAGTGGTTATGGCGTGAAGGCATCCACGCTACTGGATATATTCGCCCCGATCCTGCGCCGCAGCGGCTTACGCACGCTTCTCCTCGGCTGCGCCAATTGGCATCCGACTTTCTAGCACAGCTGCCTTTAGAGGCACGTACCCAACGCTGGCTGGCCGCATTGACGCTTGGCGATAGCGAAAAGCTTAACCAAGATGACTGGGCGCTGTTAAACGCTACGGGTACCACGCACCTCGTGGTGATCTCGGGCCTGCATGTGGGGCTGGTGGCGTCATTCGTGCTGCTGCTAGGGCGTTATGCTGCGCGTGTCGTTTCGCCTACCAACTGGCGGCTGCGCACTTGGCCCTGGTGGCTTGCTGGCGCGGCCGCCGTTGGCTACGCCGTGTTGGCCGGGTTGGCGCCACCGGCAATGCGCGCGATGATTATGACGTTGCTGGGGTTGTGGGTTCTAAGTGGCCGCCATGCACCGGGGCCCTGGCAAGCTTGGTGGCTTGCACTGGCACTGGTGCTGATAGTTGACCCGCTAGCACTTTGGCGGCCTGGGTTGTGGCTCTCGTTTATGGCGGTAGGGTGGCTGATTATTATCTGGCAGGGTCGGTCCAGGCCGCGCGGTGTAAAAGGCTGGTGCTGGGCACTGCTGCGTTCTCAACTGTTATTGGCCCCTTTAATGGCCGCAGCGGTGTTGTTTGCCTTTGGGCGTGTAGCCCCTACGGCCCCTTTGATCAACTTAGTGGCGGTGCCATGGGTCAGCTCGGTCATGGTGCCTACCGCGCTACTCGGCTGGCTGCTGTCACCCCTTCCGTTTGTTGGTCTAGTGCCCTGGTGGGTGTTTGAGCAAGCCTTAGCGGTATTTCATCAGCTGTTGGTTGTCGCTGTGGAAGCCGCACCGCTCTGGCAGCCTCCCGCGCATTTGGCCTATCCATTGGCGGGGAGCTTGGTGCTGCTGTCGCTGTGCTGGGGCTTGCCCGCCGTGCCGCGTTGGTTACGCGTGGGTGCGGCGGTACTCTTGGTGACAATTCCCTGGTGGCCGAGAGAGCAGGCGATTCCGCCGGGGCAGCTTCACGTGACGGTTTACGATGTGGGCCAAGGGCAGTTAATAGAGCTGCGCAGTGCCAATTTTCGGCTGCTCTATGATACGGGGCCACGTTTTCGCAGTGGCTTTATGCCCCTGCAAAGCCTATGGCCCCCAGGTCAAGATTTTGACCAAGTAATGGTCAGTCACGCGGATACTGACCACGCCGGAGGCGTAGATGCGCTACTAGCGGATCACCAAGTAGCGCAGTGGTGGGCGCCAGCAGGGGAGTCGCTATCTATCCCAAGCCAGCGCTGCGAGCAGGGGCAACGCTGGCAGCGTGACGGTATTACGTATCGAATACTCTGGCCACCGAGCGGTGAGAACACTCTATCCTCTAATGATCGCTCTTGTGTGTTAGCAGTGTATGCGGGTGAACATAGCCTGCTGATCACCGGTGACGTAGGGAACCAAGTGGAGCGACAGCTTCTACCGCAGCTGAATGGCAACGTGAGTGTATTGGTGGCGGGCCACCACGGCAGCGGCACCAGCTCGGGTGTTCAGTTTGTGCGCGAGACGCAGCCACATCACGTGGTTTTCAGCGCTGGGCGAGACAATGCGTTCCGCCACCCTGCCGACGACGTTGTGCGGCGCTTTCGGCAGCAGCATAGCTGCCTATGGAACACCGCCCAGGACGGCGCGCTTAAATTTACGCTGATACCGCAGCAGCCAGTCACCTTTCAGCCACTGCGGGCCTTGGCAGGTGGCCATAAGCGGTGTTGAAGCGCGCCACCATCAGGTAGAATCGCCCACACTGCACACTACTGCCGGGAGCGCGTGTGACTGACTCAGGTTGGATATTATATAAACGGTTATTGGGTTACGTTAAGCCACACTGGCGTGCGTTTGCGCTGGCGGTGGTGGGTTTTGTGATTTACGCAGCTTCAAGTACCGCGCTGGCGGAAATGATGAAGCGGCTGATTGATGGGATTCAAAACCCAGACGCCGATTTTCGGTTTTTCCTGCCGCTGTTTGTAGTACTCATGTTTGCCTCTCGCGGGCTGGGCACTTTTCTGAGCACCTACTTTATGGCCTACGTGGGGCGCTATGTGATTCATACGCTGCGCTGCGATGTGTTTGCCCACTTGCTTCACCTGCCAGGTCGTTTTTTCGATCACCACTCCAGCGGCCACTTGGTATCAAGGGTCACTTACCACGTTGAGCAGGTAGCCGGTGCAGCGACCAATGCGGTGACAATCATCCTGCGTGAGGGGTTGTTTGTCGTGGGGCTGGTAGGCTATCTATTCTGGACCAACTGGATGCTAACGCTGCTGTTTTTGGGTGTTACTCCGATTATTGCCGGTGTGGTGAGCTATGTGAGCAAGCGCTTTCGGCGTATCTCCAAGCGTATTCAACACTCCATGGGCGATGTGACTCATGTGGCTTCTGAGGCGCTTTCGGGCTATCGCGTGGTACGTACCCACGGCGCAGAAGCGTACGAGAAACAGCGTTTTGAGCGCGTGAGTGAAGAGAACCGTCGCCAGAGTATGAAAGAGGCCATGACCCGAGCGGTTAGTTCGCCTGTCGTGCTCATGCTGGTGGCGATCTCTATGGCGCTGCTAGTGTGGCTGGCCATGGCGCCCTCGCTGATGGAAAACATGACGCCGGGGGAGTTTGTCGCCTTTATCACCGCCGCTGCCCTGATGATTAAGCCGGTGCGCCAGCTCACCGAGATTAACAGCGAGATTCAGAAGGGCATCGCAGCGGCCTCTGAGCTGTTTGGCCTGTTAGACCTCACCCCTGAACAGGATGAAGGCTCTCTCATTCCCAGCAAGCTAACGGGCAATGTGGTGATTGAGAACGTCAGCTTCCGCTATGGTGACGACCAGCCCAGCGTACTGCACAACGTGAATCTTAACGTTGCTCCCGGCGAGCTGGTGGCTATTGTGGGCCGCTCGGGCAGCGGTAAATCAACGCTCGTCAGCCTGCTGCCGCGTTTCTATCGCCCCAGTGAAGGGCAGATTTTGATTGATGGCGTGAATGCCGATGAGTACGCCTTAGGGCCGCTGCGCCAGAATATTGCCCTGGTGTCCCAGCAGGTCACCCTGTTTAACGCCTCCATTGCTGACAATATTGCTTACGGCGTGGCTGACCCAGACCCGGCCGCCATTAAGGCGGCTGCCGAGGCAGCCTACGCCAGCGAGTTTATTGAAAAGCTGCCAGAAAGTTACGCCACGGTCGTCGGCGAGAATGGGGTGATGCTCTCGGGTGGGCAGCGCCAGCGGCTCGCCATCGCCCGGGCCATTTTTAAAGATGCGCCCATTCTGATTCTGGATGAAGCGACCTCCGCACTGGATACCGAGTCAGAGCGCTATATCCAAAAAGCGTTGGAGCACGTGTGTGAAGGGCGCACCACCCTGGTCATAGCTCACCGACTCTCCACCATTGAGCGTGCCGACCGCATTCTAGTGATGGATCAAGGGCGGATTATTGAGCAGGGTACCCATCAGGCGCTGCTTGAAAAAGGTGGGGCCTACGCCGCGCTGCACCAGCTTCAGTTTCAGGAGAGTGAATGAGTCTTGCTCAGCGCTGGATAAAGGCTGCCTATGGCGGCAGTAACTGGCTAGTACCGCTCTATCCGTTGGGTAATTTATACCGTTATCTTATGGGGCGGCGAGCACAGTGTTACCGCGAGGGAAATAAACCAGTTTGGCAAGCACCGGTGCCGGTGATCGTGGTGGGCAATATTACGTTAGGCGGTACGGGTAAGTCACCGCTTGTGGCCTGGCTTAGCCGTTGGCTGGTACAGCAGGGATTTTCACCCGGTATCGTCACCCGCGGCTATGGCGGTAAAGCGCCGCACTATCCTCTGTTAGTAACGCCTTCTACAGACCCAGCGCATAGCGGTGATGAACCACTGATGCTGGCACAGCAAACCGGAGTACCGGTGGTGGCGGACCCGCAGCGAGCGCGGGGTGCTGAAAGGTTGGTGCAACAGGGCTGCGATGTACTGATTAGCGATGACGGCTTGCAGCACTTGGCCTTAGGGCGCGATATTGAACTGGTGGTTATCGATGGTGCTCGTGGGCTAGGCAATCAGCGCTGCCTGCCCGCTGGGCCTTTAAGAGAGGCGCCCGGGCGACTTGCAAGTGTGGACGCTGTGATTGTCAACGGAGCGCTACAACGCCCGCTGGAAATATCTAGTGTGGCTATGCAGCTGGTACCTCAGCGCTGGCGCCAGCTGCCTACTGGGCAGCACTATCCGTTGCAGCCGCTGCCATTTGCGCTGCCGGTGCATGGGCTGGCAGGTATTGGCAACCCTCAGCGTTTTTTCAATACGCTACGGGAGTTAGGCGTGGAAGGGGAGATGCATCCCCTGGCAGACCACCAGCCATTTGATGAACACACGTTTCAATTTATGCCGCCACGACCAATCATTATGACGGCGAAAGACGCCGTAAAGTGTCAGGCGTTTGCACCGTCTGATAGCTGGGTATTAGAGGTGGAGGCGCAGCTTCCACAAGCATTTGAGGACTGGCTGGCAAACAGGCTGTCCGTACTGACACAAAGGGGATGCACCGATGGATAAGGAACTATTGGCAATGCTGGTTTGCCCGCTCTGCAACGGCAAACTGAAGTATGATCGTGACGCCCAAGAGCTTTGCTGCCACTACGACGGTTTAGCCTATCCCATACAGGATGGCATTCCTGTCATGCTGCCTGAAGAGGCACGGCAAATGGGTGCTGATGAAAAGTTACCTACCTCGCCTGGCCGCACCGGAGAGGCGTGATGTCTGATGTTACGCCGCAATTTATTGCCGTTGTCCCCGCTCGTTTTGGCTCCTCTCGCTTGCCGGGCAAACCGCTATTAGAGATCGCCGGTGAGCCCATGGTGGCCCATGTGTGGCGGCGAGCCTGTCAAAGCCAGGCCAACCGCGTAGTGGTGGCGACAGACGATACGCGGATTCGCGATGCCATGCTGCCCTATGGAGCTGACGTAGTGATGACTCGCGATGACCACCCCTCGGGCACTGACCGGCTCGCCGAGGTCTCCGACCATCTAGGCCTAAGTGATGACACGCTGGTCGTGAATGTGCAGGGGGATGAGCCGCTGATTCCTCCGGCACTTATTGATCAGGTCGCACTGCGCCTGGCGGATGACCCCGAGGCGGCGATTGCCACCCTAGCCGAGCCGATTGCGGATGTTGATACGCTGTTTAATCCTAACGTGGTGAAAGTCGTGCGGTCGCTACAGGGGCGGGCGCTCTACTTCTCGCGAGCGCCGATTCCCTGGGATCGCGAGCACTTTAAAGCACAGCCAAGCCTACTAGAAACCGATGCTTGGCTGCGCCATATTGGGATCTACGCCTACCGAGCGAGTTTCTTAGCCGCCTATCGGGATCTAGCGCCCTCCAGCCTGGAGCAGTTGGAGCAGTTGGAGCAGCTTCGGGCACTACAGCATGGCTACGCTATTCAAGTGGCGCTGGCGAGCGCGATAAACCCCGCCGGAGTCGATACGGAAGAGGATTTGGCGCGGGTAAGGTCGCTGTTGTCTGCCGAGCGTGAAGGAGGCATTTCATGACGCGTGTTCTCTTTGTTTGCCTGGGCAATATTTGCCGTTCACCAACCGCGGAGGGCGTTTTTCAGCAGGCGCTCGACCGTGCAGGGTTAAGCAAACGCGTGGAAATCGACTCCTGCGGTGTTGGCAGTTGGCATGTTGGCAAAGCGCCCGACCCCCGTGCCCAGGCAGCCGCGCTGCGCCGTGGTATCGATATTAGCCATCTGCGCGCCCGTCAGTTAAAAGCGAGTGACTTCCTGGAATTCGACTACGTGCTGGGCATGGACAGCGATAACCTGGCGGCGATGCAGGCGCTAAAACCGGCCGACAGCCAGGCTAAGGTAGGGCTGTTGTTGGAGTATGCAGGACTCGCGAATACCGATGTTCCTGATCCTTATTACGGCGGAGAAGCGGGCTTTGAGCAGGTATTGGATATGATTGAGCAAGCCAGTACCGGACTGATTGCAGAGCTGACCTGTGGGCGCTGATAGCTTGGATGGGGCATCCGTCTGGGTGGACCTCACTACAGCCAATACGCTTCGCCTACCTTGCCAAGCGGCGCGCTACATTGCACCGACAACGCTCTCTAGCCTGCAGGCTGCCTTGTATAGCGCGCGTATTCATCAGTGGCCAATTACCCTGCTAGGCGGTGGCAGTAATGTGCTGCTGCCACCAACGCTTCACGGTATGGCGCTTCGCCCGGCACTTCGCCATTGGTGGCTGGAGCGCAGTGGTGATGACGTCACCGCCTATGTGGGTGCCGGTGTGAGCTGGCATGCCTTGGTAATGGCATTGGCGACGCATGGCTTGTGGGGGGTTGAAAATTTAGCGTTGATCCCTGGCGATTGCGGCGCTGCACCGGTACAAAATATTGGTGCTTATGGTGTCGAGCTCAGCGATGTGTTGAAAGCAGTCCAGGTTGCCGAGTTGGCCACTGGCGAGATGTACTGGTTGAACGCTGATGCGTGCCAGTTTGGCTATCGCGACAGTATTTTCAAGCGAGCACTAGCGGGTAAGGTAGTGATCACCCAACTTGCGCTGCGGCTGTCCGCCACGCCGAGGCCCGTGCTGGGTTATGGCGATTTGGCGGCTCGCGTGTCGGAGTCACCGACCCCTTTGTCCGTGGCTCAAGCGGTCTGTGCGATTCGCCAGGAAAAATTGCCTGACCCAGCTGTGCTAGCGAATGCGGGCAGTTTCTTCAAGAATCCGCTAGTGAGCAATGAGCATACGCATCGGCTGTTGAAGGAGTATCCAGACATGCCGTATTTTCCTCAGCCCAATAACCAAACTAAGCTGGCAGCAGGCTGGCTGATTGACCAGTGCGGCTTAAAGGGGCAGCGCCTGGGAGCATTTGGCGTCCATGAGCGCCAAGCGTTAGTGCTGGTGCACTTTGGGGGAGGAGATCGCCCAGGACTGCTGAGTTTTGCAGACACTATTGCTCAGACCGTGTTTGATCGGTTTGGTGTATTGCTAGAGCTAGAACCGCGGGTGATCTAACGTCTGCTTATCTTTACCACCCATAAAAAACCCCGCCGAAGCGGGGTTGTTTGTTGCGAGCACTTACTCTTGCGAGTTTTGCTGTGCCTGCTGCTTGCGTAGTTCGCGCGGGTCGTTATGGGCACGACGGCGACGACGCGGTTTTGGCGCCTCCTCATCAGCTGTCGGGGCCTCGCTAACGGGATTTGCCGCTGGCGCATTGTCGGCGGGTTGCGCTGACACGTTCTCTTGCTCTTCTGGAGCAGGGGCCGCTTCCATCTTGGTAGCCGTCTCGTCGTGAGCTTCAGCAGCTGGCTGCTCGCTCGCTTCTGTTGAAGGCTCTTGATCCGCCGCCGGTGAAGGCGCTTTCGCCGTTGAGGGCTCTTCACTGACTGTTGGTGCTGAAGCTTCTTCATCCGTAGAAGCCGCTGCTTCGGCGTTGGCAACCAGAGTGTCTTTAACGCTGTCCTGCTCAGCAGTCTCAGCAGTCTCATTCGCTACTGTCTGAGTCTGAGGCTCTTCCGTGGGCACTGTGCTTTCAGCAGCAGCTTCTGCCGTACTTGCTTCTGCAGCTGCGTCATTCGCTTTTGGCTCGCGCTCTGCGACGTGCTCGGCAGCGGTTTGCGGCGCTTCTGTGGCGTCTTGGGCTGCTGTTTCTTGAGCCACCGGCGGCTGTTCCGCTTTGAGGTCGTCAGTTTGAGCATCGGCGGCCTTGGTCTCGTCAGCGTTTGGCGCGCTCAAGGCTGCTGCATCGCTGCTGTCAGCCGCTGGTGTGCTGGTGGCTTCGTGCTGCACTGACTCAGGCTGAGCCTGACGGCGCTGGCGCGTCGACTTGCGCGCTTTGGCGGCGCTGTTGGCCGGGCGCTCAGCAGTTGTGCTGTCATCCGCTGCCGCTTGAGCCTGCTCAGCGCTATCGTCTTTTTCGCTGCTTACTTGCTCAGTTGCTGGCTTGTCAGCCGGTGTTGGCGATGCTTCCGTGTTGTTGTCAGGCGCGCTAGCGGCTTCAGATGTCGCTGTGGCTGCCGGGGCTTCTTGGGGCTGAGGTGCCTGCTCCGCTTCTGCCTGCAGCTTCAGCTGTTCTGCTTCCGCTTGAGGGTTTAGCGCCTGCTTGCGCGAACGATGACGCGGGTTGTTACGCGTACGCTTCGGCTTGCCGTCGTCTTGCTTGCTGTCGTCAGCCTGGGCCGTAGGCGTACGTTCATCGCTTTTGGGCTTGGCATCACGTGGCTTGTCACGACGGTTATCCGGCTGGACGGCAGGCTTGGCTGCCTCCTCTTTAGGAGCGTCCTTGTTTACGGGCTCTTTCTGATGCGTGTTTTTCGCGTTCTCTTGGGCCTTGGCATCGTCCTGCTGCGGATGACGACGACGGTTGCGGGTGCGGCTGGGGCCGCTGCGCTTATCGCTTGCATCGTCATTGCGAGGAGTGGCATTACCGGATGGCGTGCTGCTGCGCTGCTCGTTTTTGGCCCTGGTGTCGCTGCGCTCCTGAACAGGTTTGGAGCGGCGTTCACTGCGTTGCGGGCGGCTACTCTTCGGCTGTTCAGTCTGCTTACTTGGTGCCTGGGCTTCCTGAGCTGGCTGCTGGCTGCCGTCATCGCCGCCCAGCAGTTTAGCAAAGCCGCGGATAAAGCGGCCAAGCACGCTGGGCTGTTCAGCAGTAGCGGCGGGTGCAGGGGTGGCTGCAGCCGCTTTAGCAGGCGTTTCTTCTGTTTGCAGCGATGCCGGTGCTGGGGCGTTGTGTACTACGCTCTTAACGGCCGCTTCGGCCCGCTGTGCAGGCGGTGCAAAGCTAGGGTCAGGTTCTTTGCCAACATCGGTGTCGGTAGACAGCTCGAAGCTGGAGAGCGTATGGCTCTCGTCTTCGTCCAAATGGTCATCCCGCAGGCGCTGAACATCGTAGTGCGGAGTATCCATTTCTGGGCTGGGTAGCAGCACCACGCGAACGCCTTGGCGAGACTCGATATCTGCCAGTACGCTGCGCTTTTCATTTAGCAGGTAAGTGGCCACCGGTACCGGCAAGATGGCGCGAATCTGCGCGCTGCGCTCTTTCATTGCCTCTTCTTCAATCAGGCGCATGATCGAGAGCGATAGTGAACGCACGTCGCGGATGGTGCCTTGGCCGTTACAGCGTGGGCACACTACGCCGCTTGTTTCGCCCAGGGAGGGGCGTAGGCGCTGGCGCGACATTTCCATTAAGCCAAAGCGTGAAATGCGCCCAATTTGTACCCGAGCACGATCTAGCTTCAGAGCATCGCGCATGCGGTTTTCGACTTCACGCTGGTTGCGCGCAGGGCCCATGTCGATGAAGTCGATCACGACCAAGCCGCCAATATCTCGCAAGCGAAGCTGACGGGCAATTTCGTCGGCCGCTTCGGAATTGGTTTGCAGCGCTGTTTCTTCGATATCACTGCCCCGCGTAGCACGCGCGGAGTTGATGTCGATGGACACCAGAGCTTCAGTGTGGTCGATTACAATCGAGCCACCAGAGGGCAGTTTTACTTCCCGCTGGTAAGCGGTTTCAATTTGCGACTCAATCTGGAAGCGAGAGAAGAGGGGGACCTCATCTGCGTACAGCTTAATTTTCTGCTGGTAAGAGGGCATCACCTGGCGGATAAATGCCAGCGCCTCGGCGTGAATCTCGGGGCTGTCGATCAGCACCTCGCCGATATCCTGACGAAGGTAGTCGCGCATGGCGCGAATGATGACGTTGGATTCACGGTAGATTAAGAACGGTGCAGAACGCTTACCGGCTTCTGTGGTGATGGACTCCCATACCTGAACGAGATAATCCAAGTCCCACTGAAGCTCTTCTGGGCTACGGCCAATGCCTGCGGTGCGAACAATGAGGCCCATTTTGTCGGGCACAGTAAGTTGGCCCATGGCGTCTTTTAACTGGCTGCGATCATCCCCTTCAATACGGCGCGAAATACCGCCCGCACGAGGATTGTTGGGCATCAAGACGAGGAAGCGACCTGCCAAGCTAATAAAGGTGGTCAGCGCTGCCCCTTTGTTGCCGCGCTCCTCTTTATCGACCTGAACAATGACTTCTTGGCCTTCTTTGAGCACTTCTTTAATGCTCGGACGGCCAGAGACATCTTTGACAAAATATTCGCGGGAGATTTCTTTCAGCGGAAGGAAGCCGTGGCGCTCAGCGCCAAAGTCAACAAAAGCAGCTTCGAGCGAGGGTTCTACACGGGTGATTTTACCCCGATAAATATTGGCTTTTTTCTGTTCCCGAGCGCCAGATTCAATATCTAAATCATACAGGCGCTGTCCATCTACCAGTGCGACCCGCAGCTCTTCCGGCTGGGTCGCGTTAATTAGCATCCGTTTCATGTTGTCTCACGTAGCATGGCGTGCCGAAGCGCTTTTAAAGGCTAGCGTCGGCGAATCGCTGGGTGCTGCGTGCTTGTGCTCGGCGCATGGTTATGCTGACGCATTAAGCCGGGAAGGCAGTTCTGCCGACCCGGCCGAAAGGGCGTTGAGTACGTGGCGGCGGCAGAACATGTTTCGGTGGCTGTCACGTCCATCCGGCTCTGCTGACACCGCCCACACCTGGCATTCATCGATTCACCAACGCCGGTATCGGCACAGCGTTGATCTTTGCGCCCCAGAATTGGCAGTGCCTTGTGACGAAAAGGGGCTGCCACTCTGAAGCGTAACGTTTATTTAGTGACGGGCCTGCCGTTGCTGGCATGACCTGACGCTCTCTGTCGTTACCCATTTACTTAACGGCAGAGTTACTACATTTCAATACGTGATAAGCAGGTAGTGCGTACACTGATCCATGCTTTTTCGCTCTGACCTGCGTGTTTGTCGGGCAGGTGCGAAGGCAAAACGTGGGCAATCATTCGCCATACAAGGATTATATAAGCGGGCCACGTTCGGCCCGGCCACGTTGGCCGATGAGCGCTTTGGAATATAACAGTAAAGACAACCACCAGCAATTGACGCAATGCCGGTGGGTCTACGTTAGAATGCCGTTTTTAGCCTGACGTTAAAGAATGTCACCAGGAGTGCGCGGCAATGTCCGAAGGGCGTGAAGTACAGTGGGTGGATATTGCCCCGGAACAAGCGGGTCAGCGAATCGATAATTTTTTAATGACCCGGCTAAAAGGTGCACCTCGTGCATTGATCTACCGCATCGTGCGTAAGGGTGAGGTTCGGGTCAATAAGAAACGGGTAAAAGTGGATTATCGCCTGCAAGCGGGCGATTTAGTACGTGTTCCGCCACTGCGCCTAGCGCCTAAAGAGGCGGTGAAAGAGGTGAGCGATAATCTGCGCGACCTGCTTGTCGGCAGCGTCATTATGGAAGGGCCCGACTGGATGGTGCTGAATAAGCCGTCAGGCTTAGCAGTCCATGGTGGCAGTGGCGTTAAGATTGGTCTCATCGAGGCGTTGCGCCAAGTGCGGGACGACCTAACGTTCCTGGAGTTAGTGCACCGCCTGGATCGTGATACCTCAGGTTGTTTGCTGCTCGCCAAGTCTCGCGATGCGCTGGTAACCCTTAATGAGGCGTTGAAAAAGCACGGCATGGATAAGCGCTACTTGGCGCTGGTGGCCGGGCGCTGGCCGGCCCGTAAAACTTATGAAAGTGCTCGGTTGGACCGTTTTGATGCAGGTAACGGCGAACGGCGCGTGCGGGTAGATCCCAACGGTAAAGTGTCGCGCACCCACTTCTCTGTAGTGGAAACCTTTGAAAAGGTCACGTTAATTGAGGCTGAGCCCGTTACGGGGCGCACACACCAGATTCGTGTGCACGCAGCCCATGCTGGCCATGCGCTGCTGGGGGATGATAAGTACGCTACTCGTGAGAGCGGCTTGTTAACCAAGCAGCTGGGGTTGGGGCGACTTTTCCTCCATGCACGCTCGTTAACATTCCCCGAGCCTGGCAATGGCAGGCCGGTGACGGTAAAAGCGCCGCTTCCGGAGGCGCTTGAAGAGACGCTCAAGCGCGCACGTCAATAAAAGAGAACTGTTATGCGCTATGAGCTAATTATTT
Organism: Halomonas sp. Ps84H-12; assembly: GCF_024124725.1. Taxonomy (NCBI): domain Bacteria; kingdom Pseudomonadati; phylum Pseudomonadota; class Gammaproteobacteria; order Oceanospirillales; family Halomonadaceae; genus Halomonas; species Halomonas sp. Ps84H-12. Next base: position 48,778 of record NZ_JAMXSJ010000023.1, read on the forward strand.
TCGATTGGGACGGCACACTCATGGATTCTGTGCCGAAGATTGTTTCCTGTATGCAAGCAGCAGCGGCAGACGCTGAATGGGGTGAGCTTGAAGTCAGCGCCATTGAAGACATTATTGGGCTGGGTCTTCCTGAGGCGATTGCCAAACTCTGCCCAGGCATTGAGCCAGAGCAGGCGGAGCGCTTGCGCCAGCGCTATTCCCATCACTTTGTTCATGGTGACACTACGCCTATGCCCTTTTTTGATGGGGTTGAAGCGCAGTTGGCAAAGCTGAGAGAGCGGCCCCAGCAGCGGCTTGCGGTGGCGACGGGTAAAAGCCGTCGTGGGCTTGATCGGGTTTTTAATGAAACAGGTAGCGGGGGGCTGTTCCACACTAGCCGGACTGCTGACGAAACGCGCTCTAAGCCCCACCCGCAAATGCTGCTAGAGATTTTGGCTGAGCTTCAGGTTCCAGCAGAGCGAGCGGTAATGGTGGGCGATACTGAGTATGATCTTGAAATGGCGCGTGCTATCGGTATGGATCGGGTGGGCGTAACTTACGGAGTGCATACTCCCGCTCGGCTAGCCGCTAGCCAGCCGGTGTGGGTCGCTGAAGACGTGCCGTCGCTATTTGACTGGCTGCGTCATGCATAAGGGCGTCCTTAAACGAAGAGTAGGAGCTGACGATGAGTGATGAGCAGCAGCGCGGTGGTGACAGTGAAGAGGCTTCTCAAGGTGAAGATCAGCGTGGTGTTCATGATCGCTGGACCCAGGGGCCGGATGTCTCCACCAAGGCACAAGAGTCACCGTTGCCAGGTGGGCAGGATGACGATGCGGAAATACTCAGAGAGCGTCAGCGCCTAGCGCAGCTTGAAATGATGGATCGCTGGATTGGTGGCGTCTTGACCGAGCAGCGTAGAACACGCCGTTGGAAGCTGTTTTTTCGGCTGATGCTGCTGGCGCTAGTGCTGGTATCACTCACGGTTACGTTATATCGCGTGTTTTTAGCCGAGCCGTCAGCCGCGGTGCCTGCGCAGCAACATCTTGCATTGGTGGAAGTGCATGGCGTGATCGCCAACGATTCGCCCGCTAATGCTGAGCGTATTATTCAAGGGTTAAACCGGGCTTGGGAGAGTCAAAGCGCGTCGGCAGTGGTGCTGCATATTGATAGCCCTGGTGGAAGCCCAGTGCAGTCGCAGCGTATTTACTCGGAGGTTATGCGGCTGCGTGAGCAGGGAGATAAGCCGATTATTGCCGTGATCGAGGATATCGGTGCCAGCGGGGCGTACTATATTGCCGCCGCGGCGGATGAGATAGTGGCATCTCCCGCCAGCTTGGTGGGCTCTATTGGGGTGATCTATGCCGGTTTTGGCTTTCAAGAAGCTATTGATGAGCTGGGCGTCGAGCGGCGGGTGATGACTGCAGGCGAGAACAAGGCGTTTTTAGATCCGTTCCAGCCCTTGGATGAGGAGGTGGCTCGTTTCTGGCAGAGCGTGCTCGCTCAAACTCATGAGCAGTTCATCAATGATGTACAGGCTGGGCGTGGTGATCGTTTGAGTGATAGCCCGGAGATCTTTTCCGGGCTGATCTGGAGCGGTGAGCAGGCGCTTGGCTTGGGGCTGGTCGATGAGTTGGCAAGCCTTGAACAGGTGGCGCGTGCTCAGGTGGGTGAGGCATCATGGGAGAACTATACGCCCCGCCTGGATCCCTTTGAGCGCCTAACGCGGCGTTTTACCCAGGCCGCAGCGGAAGTGCTTGGCTTGCACAGTAGTCATGCGCCTATAAAGTTTCAGGCGCAGTAGCATTAGGCATCGCCAAGCGGGTTCATGCCTGCTTGGCGAAGCATGTCGCACAAGGCAATCAGCGGCAGACCGATCAGCGCATTGGGGTCACGCCCCTCTAAGCGCTCAAACAGAGCAATGCCTAAGCCTTCCATGCGAAAACTGCCGGCGCTATCCAGTGGCTGCTCTATTGCTACGTAGCGCTCAATCTCCCGCTCGCTCAGCGTGCGGAACACCACGTCAAACGGTTCGATATGGACCTGATGGCGCTGGTGGCGCGTGTCTAATAAGGCCAGGCCAGTTAAAAAAGTGACTCGTTGGCCTGAGAAGCGGGCTAAGTGAGCGCAGGCCCGCTCCGTAGTATGGGGTTTGCCGAGAATATCCCCTTCAAACAGAGCAATCTGATCAGAACCAATAATGCAGTGATTGGGGAAACGTTCCGCGACGGCATTAGCCTTGCTCAATGCTAGGCGGTGAACGAGTGCCTTTGGTGACTCGTCTGGAAGTGGCGTTTCGTCAATATCGGGCGAGTAGCATTGGTAGGGCAGGTGTAGCCTGTCCAGCAGCGCTTGGCGGAAGCGCGAGCTGGAGGCGAGCACAAGAGGGGCGTTTTGCGTTTGCGGCACTATCGTCTCCTTGTGGCCTGAATGGCGCAATATGTACTGGCAATGAGTGTAGCGAAAGCCCAGCGGCATGCCTATTGACGCTGTTTTCATCGATAAACCGATAAGAATTATGCCATGAGCTTTGACACCAGGAGGGCGAGTGCCTATCATTGCGCGCCTATGTTGACCTCACAACTCCCCAGCCGGGTTGAGCCTTATAAGCTTGCAGCCCGCCGCGAACGACTTGAAGGCTTAGTGGCGCTGAATAAGCTGCCCCGCCTCGCTGAAGAAGCGGGTGACCAAACCGGCGACTGTCACGTCGTGCTTGGGTTTGGTGTAGATGCCCAAGGCCGTCGCGAAATTCGTGGCCATTTGCAAGCGACCCTGGCGCTGCCTTGTCGCCGCTGTATGGTGCCGCTTAGCCAAGACGTTTCCAGTGACTTCCTGCTTGGAATGATTACCGACGAAGCCTTGGCGGCCGAGCTGCCTGCCAGTCATGAGCCGGTGCTGGTGGAAAATGAACAGCTGGACTTGCTGACGGTAGTTGAGGATGAATTAATCCTCAGCCTGCCGCAGGTGGTCTATCACGATGAGACCGAATGCCATGTCTCGGCGGAGCAGCTGGTCAGCAAGACCGAAGGCGCGGCGGATGAATCCGCTTCAGCCAAGAATCCTTTCGCGGTGCTCAATGCTTTGAAAAGCAGTGGCGCTTTGAAAGGCAAAAAGTAAGCATCACTTACCCTATATACCTTGGAGTAAACACCCATGGCAGTTCAACAGAACCGTAAAACTCGTTCCAAGCGCGGCATGCGTCGTAGCCACGATGCGTTGAGCGCACCGACTCTGTCCCAGGACAAAGAAACCGGTACCACTCACCTGCGTCACCACGTTTCTCCGGATGGTTTCTACCGTGGTCGTAAGGTAGTTGAGGTTTAATCCTTAACTCTCTAACGAGTGGCGAAACAGAGTGGGTGCATTGCGCCTAGCGATTGATGTCATGGGGGGTGACCAAGGCCCTCGTGTCATCATAGAGGGCTCTGCAAGGGCAGTGATTGAACGTCCTGACCTAGAGCTCGCTCTGTTTGGCCCGCGTCAGCGTGTTGTCGCTGAGCTTTCGCGCTTGCCGCAGCCCTTGGCTGCGGCAGCGTCACGTTTAGTCGTCTGCGATGCGCCTGATACTGTGTCACAAGATGCTTCTGCTGCCTGGGCGTTACGCTCTGGGGATAAGACCAGCATGGTGCATATGTTGCGTTATGTGGCACAAGGTTATGCTGCAGCGGGTGTTAGTGCAGGAAACACCGGTGCACTAGTCGCGCTTGCAAGGCGTGAGCTTGGTATGCTGCCAGGCTTTTCCAGACCTGCTATCAGTACGGCGATTCCTGCACGGGGTGGTCGTCGCTGTTATTTGCTGGATTTAGGCGCAAATGTGGACTCGCCCGCATCACGGCTAGTGGATTTTGCCATGATGGGTGCGGCAATGGCGCAATGTATGGATGGTATTAATTGCCCTCGAGTCGCGCTATTGAATGTTGGCGCGGAAGCGACCAAGGGCAGTGCGACGGTGCGAGAGGCTGACCGGCTGCTGCGTGAGCGCGCTACCACATTAAGTTTTGCTTATCAGGGGTATGCCGAAGGTGGTGACATCTTCCAGGGCGATATTGATGTCATGGTCTGCGATGGCTTTGTTGGTAACGTGGTGCTCAAGGCGAGCGAAGGTTTGACCCGTATGCTGGTGGAGCGTGTGCAGATGGCGTTTGAGTCACGCCTATGCGGGCGCTTAGCAAGTTTACTGGCCAAACCTGTGCTGAAGCGGCTAAAGCAGGAGCTTGACCCCGTTCGTTATAATGGCGCAAGCCTACTTGGGTTAAAACGTATTGTGGTGAAAAGCCATGGTGGCGCCCGTGCAGATGGGTTCTACTATGCTATTCAGCGAGCGCTGCAGGAAGTAGAACATGACTTGCCTACTCAGCTTGCCAAACACTGGGCTTAGCTCAGTGGGCAGATGAGTGGGTTACAGCAATGCGTTGCACGACTTTTGCGGGTTATCGGCGGCAGTAGGATGTGCCAACAGCCGTTTTATAACGGGGCCGATAGCCACGCCTATCGCTCAACTGAGCAAATGCCTACAAGAGCAAAGGTGAACGACATGTCTCAACCCCTTGCCCTCATTTTTCCCGGGCAAGGCTCTCAGCAGCTTGGAATGCTGCGAGAGCTAGCCGAGCGTTACAGTGTGGTGGGAACGACATTTGAGGAAGCGTCTGACGCGCTGGGCTACGATTTATGGAAAGTAGTCCAAGAAGGGCCGGAAGAAGCGTTGAATTCCACGGCTTGCACGCAGCCTGCGCTGCTGACATCAAGCGTTGCCATCTGGCGCGTCTGGCAGGAGCTGGAAGGCCCTCGCCCCAGCGTGATGGCGGGCCATAGCCTGGGTGAGTATAGCGCTATGGTCTGTGCGGGCGTGATGGGCTTTGCAGAGGGTGTCCAACTGGTGCGCCTGCGCGGAGAGGCAATGCAAGAAGCTGTACCTGCTGGTGAAGGCGGAATGGCCGCCATTCTTGGGCTTGATGACAGCGCGGTGGAAGCCGCTTGCACAAGCGCTGCCCAGGGCGATGTCGTTTCTGCAGTTAACTATAACTCCCCGGGTCAGGTCGTCATTGCTGGTAGCAAAGCAGCCGTTGAGCGTGCCATTGCTGCTTGCCAAGAAGCGGGCGCTAAGCGCGCACTTGCCCTCCCTGTGTCTGTTCCTTCTCACTGCGCGCTGATGCGACCTGCTGCTGAGCGTCTTGCCGAAGCGATGCAGGCGATTGAGCTACGTGCCCCTCGCTATACTGTTATTCAGAACGTCGATGCCCAGGCACATGCAGATGTTGATACGCTGCGCACTCGTTTAATTGAGCAGCTCTACCAGCCAGTACGTTGGTCCTCCTGCGTTGAAGCAATGTCTGAGCAAGGTGCTAATGTCTTCATTGAGTGTGGCCCAGGCAAAGTGCTGACAGGTCTTAATAAACGTATTGTGCGCGGTGCCAAGGGGCTAGCGGTGAATGACCCCGATAGCTTGGATGCAGCGCTTGAGCTTGCGCGAGAAACATTAGCAGGTAGTGCGTGATAAACGGCTATTTTCAGCTACCCTTGCTTAGTTCAGTGGAAGGAAACGTGTTATGACGCAAGAAAAACGAGTTGCCTTGGTGACCGGTGCGAGCCGCGGCATTGGTCGCGCTATCGCCCATGAACTGGGCCGCCAAGGGCGTATTGTCATCGGCACAGCGACCAGCAAATCTGGCGCAGAAAAAATCGATGCCGACCTGAAAGCTAACGGGGTTGAAGGCGCTGGTATGTGCCTGAACGTGACGGACCAAGCGAGCATTGATGAGGTCCTGAAAACCATTGGCGAGCGTTTTGGCGCCCCGACTATTTTGGTTAACAATGCGGGTATCACTCGTGATAACCTCCTGATGCGGATGAAAGAGGAGGAGTGGGATTCCGTCATGGATACCAACCTCAAATCTGTATATCGCGTCAGCAAAGCGTGTCTTCGTGGCATGACCAAGGCGCGTTTCGGGCGGATTGTATCGATCAGCTCTGTAGTGGCAACCATGGGCAACCTGGGCCAAACTAACTACGCTGCTGCTAAGGCAGGTATGGAAGGCTTTAGCCGGGCGTTGGCGCGAGAGGTTGCTTCCCGTGCCATTACCGTAAACGCCGTTGCGCCTGGTTTTATCGCCACCGACATGACCGAAGCGCTGCCTGAAGCCCAGCATGAAATGCTGCTAAAGCAGATTCCGCTGGCACGCTTAGGTGGGCCGGAAGAGATCGCCGCAGCGGTTGGCTTTTTAACCAGCGATGCCGCAGGCTATATCACTGGTGAAACGCTGCACGTGAACGGCGGTATGAATATGCGTTGATGGCCTTAGGCTTGGCGGTTGCGTCAACTTAAGGGCGTCTATAAACTACCCCGCAGCTTTTGGCTTGCGGTTTCCAAATAGCTGGTTATCTCTAACAGCTAATGTGAACGACTGGAGTACGTTGATGAGTACTATTGAAGAGCGCGTTAAGAAAGTTGTGGCAGAGCGCCTGAACGTTAAAGAAGAAGACATCCAGAATAGCTCTTCTTTCACTGAAGACTTGGGTGCCGACTCTCTGGACACCGTTGAACTGGTGATGGCTTTGGAAGAGGAGTTCGATACTGAAATTCCTGACGAAGAAGCTGAAAAAATCACCACGGTTCAAGAAGCCATCGACTACGTAAACGCCCACCAGTAAGGGCGCGGTCGACGCTGTGAACCAGGGTGGGGTGCTCACCCATCCGTCTTAAAAAAGCCGTCCTGATATGGGGCGGCTTTTTTGCTTTACGCTCACAATGAATATAACGTTCAATCTCCGTTATACTAGTCACCAAATTTCTGCAGCAAATGACCCAGATGGGTCGTGTCACCATGGATGCCTGGAGGAAACTGATGGCGCGAAGAAGGGTAGTGGTAACTGGGTTAGGCCTGGTGACCCCAGTGGGCAATAGTGTCAATGAGTCGTGGGCGAACATTGTCGCCGGTAAAAGCGGCATAGCGCCTATTGAGCACTTTGATACCAGTGGCTTCAATACGCGGTTTGGCGGTTCGGTAAAGAATTTTGATATCAGCCCTTATCTGAACCCCAAAGACGCTCGCAAAATGGATCTGTTCATTCAGTATGGTATGGCTGCCGGTGCTCAGGCGGTACAGGATTCAGGGATAGAGTGCACAGAGGAGAATGCTGAGCGCATCGGCGTGGCGATTGGCTCTGGAATTGGTGGGCTGCCAATGATTGAGCATAACCATAATGCGCTCAATAAAGGCGGTGCACGTCGGGTATCACCGTTTTTTGTGCCTGGTTCTATTATCAATATGATTTCCGGCAACATGGCGATCCAGCACGGCTTTAAAGGGCCGAATATTGCGATTACCACGGCTTGCACCACCGGTACCCATAATATTGGCTACAGCGCGCGCACCATCGCCTACGGCGATGCGGATGTCATGATTTGTGGCGGCGCAGAAATGGCCACCACACCATTAGGTTTGGGTGGCTTCTCTGCCGCGCGCGCGCTCTCAACGCGCAACGATGACCCGCAAGCAGCGAGCCGTCCTTGGGATGCCGACCGCGATGGCTTTGTGCTGTCTGATGGTGCAGGGGTGCTGGTGCTAGAAGAGTACGAGCATGCGAAAGCCCGTGGCGCCACTATCTACGCGGAGCTGGCTGGCTTTGGTATGAGTGATGACGCCTACCATATGACCGCTCCGCCCGAGGATGGTCGCGGTGCCGCACTCTCCATGCGCAATGCGATTAAAGATGCCGCTATTGATCCGGCAGACGTGCAGTATATCAACGCCCATGGCACATCAACTGCTGCCGGCGATTTGGCTGAAAGTCGCGCTATTGAAAAAGTGTTGGGCAGTGCGGCCCAGCAGGTGGCCGTTAGCTCAACCAAGTCGATGATTGGCCACCTATTGGGTGCCGCCGGTGCGGTAGAGGCGGTATTCAGCATTCTAGCAATCCGTGACCAGGTCGCCCCGCCCACCATCAACCTGGATAACCCCCAGGAGGGCTGCAACCTCGACTACGTACCCCATACCGCGCGGGATATGCGTATTGATATCGCGCTCTCCAACTCGTTCGGGTTTGGTGGCACTAACGGCTCCCTGCTGTTCAAAAAGGTATAACTCTTTATGCCCATGCCCCAGGTGCCATTTGATGACCGCGGGCTAGCGTATGGCGACGGTGTATTTGAAACAGTGCTGCTGCGCGATGGGGTACCCGTACTTTGGGATTATCACCTCGCGCGCTTGGAACAGGGCTGTCGGCGCTTGAATATCCCGTTGCCTACCTCTCAACAGCTGGCGCAGGTGTGGCAGTCGCCCCCTGCGGCAGCGCTGGAAGTACTTAAATTAATATTGACACGCGGAAGCGGTGGCCGAGGCTACGCGCTGCCTGATCCTCCTGAGCCCAGGCTGATCTTTCGGCGAACGCCTTTTGTTACCAACGGGCAGCGGTGGCAACACGGTGTCTGCGTACGTTTGTGCCATCTTCGTTTAGGGCATCAACCGCTGCTTGCGGGCATCAAACACCTTAACCGTTTGGAGAATGTGCTAGCTCGCCAGGAGTGGCAAGAGAGCCATATTGCCGAAGGCCTGTTAGCGGACCAATCAGGCGAAATGGTGGAAGCAACCAGTATGAACCTCTTCTGGTCAACGGAAGGGCGTCTTTTGACCCCCCGGGTAAACCGCTGCGGCGTGGCAGGTACTCTGCGCGCTGCGCTATTGGCTAACGGCGTTATTGAGGAAGAGGGGCTGACAGTCTCGGAACTACCACAGGTTGAGCGCCTTTGGGTAGGTAATTCGGTACAGGGCGTGTGGCCTGTGTGTGAATTGCTTGATACGCAGGGCGGCCTGATCGCGACTTGGCCTGTGTTAGCAGGGCCAGACCCACTGCAGGGTGAGGCTCACCGCCTGCTGGGCTATCCCAGTATGTTTCCCGCATCAGAATCCAAATAAATAGATTGAGGTGTCAACGTGAAACGGTTACTTACCGTCTTTGGAATATTGGTTGTGCTGGCCGTTGCCGCTGCGCTCGGCGGTTATGCTTATTGGCAGCAGCGTCTAGCGGCGCCAATTGCGGTAGAGGAACCCACCCTATATCAAGTGCCTGCCGGAGCTGGTTTTAATCAAGTCATTCGCGATTTAGAGGCGCAAGGAGTGCTTGAGGATGCCTGGGCATTTAAGCTACTGGCGCGGATAGACCCAGAGCAGATGCCAAGTCTACGGGTTGGCGAGTACCGCCTCACACCGGGGATGAGTGGGCGAGAGGTGATGGCCCTGTTGGGCAGTAATAACGTGGTGACTTATTCGCTGACCGTGCCTGAAGGATGGACCTTTCGCCAAATGCGTGCGCTGCTAAATAGTGCGCCGAAGCTTGAACACCGTACGGCAGACATGAGTGACGAAGAAGTCATGACGCTGCTGGACCGTGAGGGCACCTTTCCTGAAGGTTGGTTCTTCCCCGATACCTACCGCTATCATCTGGGCATGAGCGATGTCGATATTTTGAGCCAAGCGTTAAATCGGATGGAGCGCATTTTGGAGCAAGTGTGGGCGGAACGGGATGACGATTTAACCATTGAAACGCCCTATGAAGCGCTAATTATGGCATCGCTGATTGAGCGGGAAACCGGGGCGCCTGAAGAGCGCAGAGAGATTGCTGGAGTATTTAAGCGCCGGATGGAGCGTGGCATGCGTCTGCAAACAGACCCCACGGTAATATACGGCATGGGCGAGCGCTATGATGGCCGCATCACACGGGCAGACCTACGTGAAGCCACCTCTTACAATACTTATGTGATTGACGGCATGCCGCCGACGCCGATTGCCATGCCAGGGCGAGCCTCATTGGAGGCGGCGGTGAAGCCGCTACCCGGCGAAACGCTCTATTTTGTGTCCCGAGGTGACGGCACGCATCACTTCTCGCGCACATTACGCGAGCATAACAATGCCGTGAATCGCTATATTCGAAACCGTTAAATAGCTAAACACTGAACATGTCGATGGCGTATCTATTGAGTAAGGGGCAGCAATGAGCAAACGCGGACGCTTCATCACCCTAGAAGGCGGTGAGGGAGTCGGTAAGTCTACCAATATGGCGTTTGTCGAAGCATGGCTAACGGCCCAGGGAATGGAAGTGGTACGAACCCGTGAACCGGGTGGTACCCCCCGCGCAGAAGCAATTCGTGAGCTGTTGCTTGACCCTGCCCCCCAAGAGCCGCTGAGCGTTGATGCCGAGCTGTTACTGGTCTTTGCGGCCCGTGCACAGCATCTAGCGGAAAAAATCCTGCCAGCGTTGGCACGAGGTGCCTGGGTAGTATGTGACCGTTTTACCGATGCCACCTTTGCCTATCAAGGCGGCGGGCGCGGGATCAACCCCGCACGCATTGCGCAGTTAGAGCAATTTGTACAGCAAGGCCTTGCCCCTGATCTCACTCTGCTGCTGGATATGTCGCCCGAAGCTGCCAAAGAGCGGTTAGAGGGCCGCCTACGCGAGCTAAATACCCAGCGTGACCGGTTTGAGCAAGAGCAGACGGATTTCTTTATGGCGGTACGCCAAGCTTATTTGGATCGCGCGGCCGCTTCGCCTGAGCGCTTTGCGGTGATTGATGCAGCTCAGCCGCTAGAGGTGGTTCAAGCGGCGCTAAGCCACGTATTGGAAGAACGGGTTGCCCAATGGCAATAACTGGCGTATTGCCCTGGCATCAGGCCACTTGGCAGCAGCTGGTGCGCCTTGCCAACAGCGGGCGCATGCCCCATGCCTTGCTGATTAGCGGTGCCCACGGGGTTGGCAAGCAGCAGTTGGCAGAAGCGTTGATCGCTAGAACGCTATGTGCCCAGCCCGGCGAGCAGGCTTGCGGGCAGTGTCACAGCTGCGCCATGTTGGCCTCTGGCTATCACCCTGATCTACTGCGGGTGTCTCCAGAAGAGGGCAAGCGCCAAATCCGCATTGACCCCGTTCGCGAAGTGAATCGGTTTGTCTCGCAAACGGCGCAGCAGGGTGGCTACCGAGTGATTGTGATCTCACCTGCTGAAGCCATGAATATTGCCGCCGCCAACGCGCTGTTAAAAAGCCTGGAAGAACCCGGCGATAAAACGTTATTTATCCTACTTTCAGATGTGCCCTCCCGCACGCTGCCAACGATTCGTTCGCGCTGCCAGCAGTGGCCCCTAGCAAGCGTGCCCTTTGATGACTGTAAAGGGTGGCTGACCCAGCAGCTGGGTGGTGATGAAGCTCACTTCTGGTGGCAAGTATCAGGCGGCCTTCCCCTGTTAGCGGTTGAGCTGGCCGCTCCCGATGAACGGGCGCTGCGCCACCAGATTCACGACTGTTTCGAACAGTTAGTGCGCGGGGCAGAGCCTGTTTCAGAGGCGGCGAGGCTGGATCGCCAAGCGATTGATGCGATCTTATGGTACGGTATTGCTTGGCTTGAAGACTTGATTCGTCTGGGACTATCGGGCGAGCAGAGCGTGCTACACAATCCTGATTTAACGCCGCTTTATCGCCAGGCGGTGAAAAATGGCCGCGTACAGGACTGGTTCCGGCTATTAGATTACGCCAGAGAGCAGCGCCGCTTGCTGGCCGTTGGAGCAAACCCGAATCCACAGCTGGTGCTTGAAGCTTGGCTGGTGCGCTGGTCTGCGCTGCTGCGCTCCTGACAATCTAATGCAATGAGGTAGTGATGGCTGCTCAAAAAGCACTCTCTTTAACGATACCCGACGTGCCCACGCTGCTATCTGCCTATATGCCGTTTTTGGATCGAGGCGGTATTTTTGTGCCTACCAAAACGTTGTATAGCCTCGGGCAACCCGTTGTACTGCTGCTAACGCTGCCAGGGGAGAGCGAGCGACTCTCCGTCACCGGTCAGGTGATTTGGATCTCGCCAGAAGGTGTTAGTGGCCGAAGACTGCCAGGCATTGGCGTGCACTTTAGTCAGCAAGATTACTCTGTGCGTGACCGTATCGAGACCCTGTTAGCCGGGCAGCTTGATAAAGCGCCTCCCTCGTTTACGCTCTAAGCTAGCTACCTCCTATTTACTTCCAAAGAGCACTGCATGTTTGTTGATTCTCACTGTCATCTAGACCGTTTATCAGAGCATACACATGGCGGCGATGTGGCCGCCACGTTGGATGCTGCCCGTGCTGCCAACGTTAGCCAGTTTTTAGCCATCTCTACGACGTTAGAAGAGCTGCCGGGCTTGGCCGCCATTGCTAGAGCACATCACGATGTGGCTATTTCCGCGGGCCTTCACCCGCTCCACCAAGCGCCAAATGAGCCGACGGTGGACGATATCGTAGAGGCTGCTGAACAGTATGGAGCGGTAGCGATTGGTGAGACAGGGCTGGATTATCACTACCAGGAGAGCGTGCCTGTCAGCGTTCAGCATGAGCGATTCAAGCGGCATCTCATCGCTGCGAATGAGCTAGAGTTGCCGGTCATCATTCATACCCGCGAGGCCAAAGAGGATACGCTGGCGCTGCTGCGTGAATACAGCAATCCTCAGGTGGGCGGCGTCATCCACTGCTTTACTGAAGACCTGGACATGGCGCGGGAGGCGGTTCGGCTTGGATTCTATATTTCTCTTTCCGGCATTATTACGTTTCGTAATGCGGCATCGCTCAGAACACTGGCACGTCAGCTTCCGCTGGATCGGCTGTTAATTGAAACCGACAGCCCTTATTTGGCCCCTGTCCCTTATCGCGGTAAGCCCAATGAGCCTGCCTGGGTCGTTGAAGTCGCGGAGTGTATTGCGCGTGAACGAGGCATCAGCGTGGATGAAGTTGCCATGCAAACGACCGTTAATTTTTACCATCTGTTCCGCGCTGCGGCACCAGACGCGCCTGCCCATGTCAAAGAGGCCTTGGCACAGTCTGGGCTTGTGGTGTAACACGCGGTGACAACCACTGGAGGTCGGTGATGAGTATTGATCGACTATTGCAGCAGTCAGAAGGCTCAGCATCTATTCCCCCTGTTGATACCTGGCAGCCCGCGCTATCAGGAGAAATGGATATCCTGATTCAGGAGGATGGCTCCTGGCTGCATGAAGGGCAGCCGTTTGCTCGTCCTGCGATTGCCAAGCTGCTCTCCAGCCTACTGCGTCTGGATGCCGATGGATACTGCCTGGTCACTCCCGTGGAGCGCTGGCGCATTGCCGTAGTGGACCGCCCCTTTGTCGTGGTCGAAGCGGATTTCCACGATGGTGCCTGGTGGCTAAAGACTCAATTTGACGATGTAGTACGTCTGGATGCCGAGCACCCCATGAGGTTGACTGCTTCTCCCAGCGGCGAGATGGCGCCCGAATGTGCTATCCGGTTCGGTTTAGCGGCTCGACTGCACCGCAACGTGTTCTATCGCTTGGTAGAGCAGGCGCGCGTGCAAGAGAATTCGTCAGGCCAGAGCGAGTGTCAGCTCTATAGTGCGGGAAGCTGGCACCTGCTTGGCCAGTGGAGCGATAGCGTGCCAAGTGAGGCGCCGTGAAGTTAACCGCCGAGCAGCAAGCTGTTGTTCACCATAGGGAAGGGCATGCGCGTGTAGCCGCCGTGGCGGGCGCAGGTAAAACCACGACCATGGCTGCCCGAGTGCTCCACCTGTTAGGCAGTGGCGTTTCTCCCAAGCGAATGCTGGTGCTGATGTTTAACCGCTCAGCGAAAGATGACTTCCAGCGTCGCCTAGCCAGCATGGCCTCAGCAGGCCAGCCGTTGCCCGACGTTCGTACTTTTCACTCCCTAGGCCACCGGCTGACCCAAAGCCTGTGCCGCTGGGGAGCGCTCGCCCCCAGGCGGCTACTCTCTGCTGAATGGCAAATGGAGCGCTTGCTTCGTCAAGCTAGCCTAAATGTGCTTGCCGGCCAGGTAGATCGTCGCGACGCTGCGCTGGAAGGTGATCGGCTAGAGGCGTTGGCGCATTTTTGTGGCCTAGTGAAGGCCGAAATGCTGCCTGCGGCGGCGCTTTATGAGCGCCTTAATTACGAGCCGGATACCGACTATTTTCCTACGGCCTTCGAAGAAGCCGAGCGTCTGCTGCACGCTGAAGGCGTCATGACCTATGCGGACCTGCTCTACCGCCCACTGCAGGCCCTGGAAGCGGACGCCACGCTCCGCAAGCGGGTCGAAGGTTTCTTGGATCATGTGATTGTTGATGAGTACCAGGATATCAATACGGTTCAGCAGCGGCTGCTGGCCGTGCTTGCTGGGCCGAGTGCGAATGTGATGGCTGTGGGCGATGCTAACCAATGTATTTATGAGTGGCGCGGTGCTCGTCCAGACACGATGCTGGAGAACTTTACCGCCACCTTCGGCAAAGCCACCGACTATCCGCTCTCCATGACCTTTCGCCACGGGCATGCCTTGGCGCTGACGGCTAACCACGCCATCATGGCCAATCAGCGTCGGCCCGATCAGCTCTGCTTGGCCGAAGCAGGTAATCCCGATACTCGCATAACCGTAGGTCAAGGAAGCCGACTGTTACTGGATGCCTTGATGGACTGGCAGGCCCAGGGGAGGGCGCTCAGTGATGCTAGCCTGCTAGTGCGAAGCTGGGCGCTCTCGGTGCCTTTCCAGCTTGCCTTGCTGCAGGCGGGTATCCCCTTTCGTCTGCTGCGAGAAGATCGCTTCGTGTTCCGCTTGCCCCTGGTGCAGGCGTTGGCAGGTTATCTGAAACTCTCCAGGCGTCCAGAACTGCTTCACGACCCAGAGCAGTTGCTGCTGCTGTTATCTCAGCCAACCCCCTTTGTCGCCCGTGAACGCCTGCAGCGTCTGGCTTACCAGTTAGCGACAACCCAGCAGTGGCCGGAGCGGCACGAGCCCGTTCTGGCAGCGCTAAAACCGTTACAGCGGCGCACGCTAAAAAAACGCTGGGAGCTACTGTGTGAGCTGCCCAAACTTAACGCATGGCCCCCGGCCAAATTGCTCGGCCATGTGGTAGAGGCGATTGACGCTGAAAAAACGCTGAAACGTGCCGCCGCTAGACGCGATAAAGGAGAGGAGGACGTGCGTTTGCTCGACGTGCTGATTGAGCAGGCTGAGAGCGTACAAGATCCAGATGCCTTCATTGAGCTACTTGAACGTCCGGTGGAGAATCAGGCTGGCGGCGTGCTGGTCAGTACCGTGCACGGTGCCAAGGGCCTCGAGTGGCCGCTAGTGGCCGTTGCAGGCGTTAATGAAGAAGACTTTCCCCACTATAGCCGCGATAACCCGCTGAATGATGAGCGCTTAGAGGAGGAGCGGCGGCTGTTTTATGTGGCCATCACGCGTGCCAAGGAGCAGTTGCTGGTTCTTCACGACGGAGGTGCACATCGGCCAAGCCGTTTTATTGCCGAAAGTGCCTGGCAGGATGGTATGCGTGTCGCCGCTTGTTTAGCCAATCAGCAGGCGCCAGATACGCCGTTAGAAGTGCAATCCCCTAGCTTAGTGGCCCGTTACTTGGAAAGAGTAGGGCGCGCCGACATTGCCTTAGCCGCACCACAGGTGAAGGAGTCTTCAGCTGGTTACCAAGCGGGTAGCCACTACTACCCCGGTCAGCGCTTGCTGCACGCAGTGTTTGGAGAAGGCGAAGTGGCGGCAGTAGAGGGTAATCCGTCCGACCCGGTGATTGATGTGCGGTTTGTGCAAGCCGGGCGACGTCGTCTCATCGCCCGCCGTGCACCTATTGAGGTGATGGAGCCTCCGGTGCAGCCAGCGTAGCCAGCTGCACCATTGCTATCCCTGTTATATATTTGGCCTGTTACATATTTGGATAGTTCGGGCCGCCACCGCCTTCAGGGGCTACCCAGGTAATATTCTGGGCGGGGTCTTTGATATCGCAGGTTTTGCAGTGCACGCAGTTCTGGAAGTTAATCTGGAAGCGTGGCTTGCCCTGATCATCCTCAACCACCTCATACACCCCTGCCGGGCAGTAGCGCTGAGCGGGTTCAGCATACTTGGGCAGGTTGTCACGAATCGGCAGCTCTGGGTCTGCGAGGCGCAGGTGGCAGGGCTGATCCTCTTCATGGTTCGTATTGGACAAGAACACCGAGGTGGATTTATCAAACGACAGTTTGCCATCTGGTTTCGGGTAGTTGATTTTCTCGAACTCAGCGGCTGGCTTTAACGCGCCGTGGTCGGTAGTGGTGTCATGAATGTTGGGTAGTTTATTGCCCAACAGCTGGTTCACGAAGTTATAGGCGCCGCCGCCAACCGTGCCATATTTGTGAATGGCAGGGCCGAAGCTCGCACTCTCTTTCAGCTCCTGGTAGGCCCAGCTGGCTTCCCACTTGCTGGTAAAGCTGGCAAGCTCTTGCCCACCCTCATCGCCATCTTTGATGGCTTCAAAAACGCTCTCTGCAGCGACCATACCAGACTTCATCGCCGTATGCAGGCCTTTAATCTTGGCAAAGTTCAGGGTGCCCGCATCACAACCAATCAACAGGCCGCCGGGGAAGGTCATTTTCGGCAGGCAGTTGAACCCTCCTTTGGCAATGGCCCGTGCGCCGTAAGCTACCCGTTTGCCGCCTTCCAGGTACTGGCTGAGCACCGGGTGGTGTTTCATGCGCTGAAATTCATCGAACGGGGAAAGCCACGGGTTCTGGTAACCGAGGTCCATAATCAGGCCCACTACCACCTGCTGGTTTTCCGCGTGGTAGAGGAACCAACCGCCGTGGGTGTTGCTGTCTAGTGGCCAGCCGGAGCCGTGAACTACCAAGCCGGGTTCGTGCTTCTCGGCGGGCACATCCCACAGTTCTTTCAAGCCGATGCCGTAATGCTGCGGGTCGCGTCCAGCATTCAGTGAGAAGTCATTGATCAGTCGCTTGCCTAGGTGGCCCCGTGCGCCCTCTGCAAACAGCGTGTACTTAGCGCGCAGCTCCATGCCGGGCATATAGCCATCCTTGGGGGTGCCATCGGCACCTACGCCCATATCGCCAATCAAAATGCCGCGCACCACATTATCTTCAATGATGACTTCCTGAGCAGCAAAACCAGGAAATATTTCAACGCCCAGCGATTCCGCCTGCTCGGCCAGCCAGCGGCACAGGTTGCCTGCGCTAATCACGTAGCGAGTTAAATCGCCGCCGGTGTTATGCATGCTTTTCGGCACCAGCGCATTAGGAATTTTTTGCGCTTTTTCGGCGTCTTTTAATAGATACACATCATCGCGAACGGCTGGTGTATTAAGGGGAGCATCGCGCTCCTCCCAGTCGGGGAAAAGCTCAGCCAATGCGCGCGGCTCGAATACTGCGCCGGAAAGAATGTGGGCGCCTACCTCAGAGCCTTTTTCGACGACACAGACGGTGAGTTCTTGCTCGGCCTCGTTGGCTTGCTGCATTAAGCGGCAGGCGGCGGCAAGCCCTGATGGGCCTGCGCCGACGATGACAACGTCAAAGTCCATTACATCGCGTTCAACGTTTTCCACCCGGTTTCTCCTTATTCTCATAAGCGCCATCTGTATCTAGCTAGCGAATGGGCACTAGCTTATGAAAAGATGGCCTTAATTTAAAACGGTCGTTTGCTTCTGGTTATCTCCCATGATAGGCATAATACCCGTGTCAGGTCACCCCTACGATGGCAAAAGCACACTTTATAAGTGTCGGTACGAATAGCGATACCGGCGGGCTACGACCAAGGCCGCACGAAGAGAAAGTTGTTGCTGGTGGGTAGGCTGTGGCAAATTGATAGGGTTTTTCATTTGCTAGCCTATCAAACGCTTGCATGAATTTTGAGCGCAGCCACTAGGTGGCGGCGCCTAGTCAGGTTAACGGCTTCTATCACGAGCCAAGCGAGGAACCTATGAAAGTACTCGTCGCGGTGAAACGCGTCATCGACTACAACGTCAAAATCCGCGTCAAAGCGGACCACTCTGATGTAGACCTTACCAACGTCAAAATGGCCATGAACCCCTTCTGCGAAATTGCCGTGGAAGAGGCGGTGCGCCTGAAAGAGAAGGGTGTGGCCACCGAGGTCGTGGCCGTGACCGTGGGCCCCAAGGCCGCCCAAGAGCAGCTGCGCACCGCGCTGGCGCTGGGGGCCGACCGCGCTATCCACATTGAAACCGACGAGCGCGCCGAATCGCTGGCGGTGGCCAAACTGCTGGCCAAAGTGGTAGACGAAGAGCAGCCCGGCCTCGTCATCCTCGGCAAGCAGGCCATCGACACCGACAACAACCAGACCGGCCAGATGCTCGCTGCGCTGACCAATCTGCCGCAAGGCACCTTCGCCTCAGAAGTCGCGGTAGATGGTGACAAGGTCAACGTGACCCGTGAAATCGACGGCGGCCTGCAAACCGTCGCGCTGACACTTCCGGCCATCGTCACCACTGACCTGCGCCTCAACGAGCCGCGCTACGCCAAGCTGCCGGACATCATGAAGGCCAAGAAAAAGCCGCTGGATGTCAAAACCCCCGCTGACTACGGCGTGGAAGTGGCTTCCAAGGTCACGCTGCTCAAAGTGGAATCCCCCGCCGAGCGCAAAGGCGGTATCAAAGTCGCCTCGGTTGACGAGCTGATCGACAAACTGAAAAACGAAGCCAAAGTGATCTAAGGTCGGCGTGACGTTGATCGACATGCTTTGAAAGGAGTGAATTCTATGAGCATTCTGGTACTTGCCGACCTGCATGAAGGTCAGTTGGCCAGCGCCACCGCCCACGTCGTGGCAGCGGCCCAAGCCATTGGTGGCGATATCGATGTGCTGGTCGC